>JAJBVU010000081.1 GCA_020859645.1 Eubacterium sp.
GGCTTTAGAATTATTATGGTGTTATATAATAATTTAGTGGTAAAAATTCAATTGGAGTGCTGAATTAAAATGGAATGTTTTGAAATAAAGGGGCAGAAAAAGCTCAAAGGCGTTGTTTCCATAAGCGGAGCGAAAAATGCCGCAGTGGCGATTATTCCGGCGGCAATAGTTGCTGAGGGTGTTTCGGTCATAGAAAACCTGCCCGACATAGAGGACGTTGCCTGTCTTATGAAAACCCTTAATGCTTTGGGCGCTAAGTGTACTCTCTCAGACGAGTCAACCCTTATTATAGACGCAAGAAAGGTTAAATCATATATAGCAAACGATGAATCCGTTAGAAAAATAAGAGCTTCCTATTACCTTATGGGCGCTCTTTTGGGTCGGTTCGGTCATGCGGAGGTGGCTCTCCCCGGAGGGTGCAACTTCGGCGAAAGACCTATTGACCAGCACCTTAAGGGCTTCAGAATGATGGGTGCAAGAATCGACACTAGCGATGACAGGGTTATAAAGCTTGACGTAAACGGCAGACTTCACGGGGCAAACATTTATTTGGACGTGGCTTCCGTCGGGGCGACCATAAACATTATGATAGCCGCCTGCCGTGCAAAGGGCAGAACCGTTATTGAAAACGCAGCCAAGGAACCCCATATCGTTGACACTGCCAACTTTTTGAATATGCTGGGGGCAAACATTAAGGGCGCCGGAACGGACGTTATAAGAATACAGGGCGCAGACAGGCTTCACGGAGGGGAATATACCATAATTCCCGACCAAATCGAAGCCGGTACATATATGATCTGCGGAGCTGTTACCGGCGGAGACATTACGGTTAAAAACCTTATTCCCAAGCATATGGATTCTCTTACGGCGAAGCTTGAGGAAATAGGCTGCCGAATTATAGAAGGCGACGACTATATAAGAGTTATTTCGGACGGCAGACTTTACCCCACAAATGTAAAAACTATGGTTTATCCCGGCTTCCCTACGGATCTTCAGCCCCAGATAACAGCTCTTTTGTCAATTGCCGAGGGCAGAAGCAAGGTCATTGAAAATGTTTGGGAAACAAGGTATCAGTATATAGCCGAGCTCAAAAAGTTCGGAGCAAAAATAGAGGTAAAGGGCAGAGAAGCCGTTATTGACGGCGTTAAAGAGCTTAAGGGAGCAGATGTTTCCGCTACGGATTTAAGAGCCGGAGCCGCTATGATAATTGCGGCTTTGGCAGCGAAGGGTGTTTCTACTATTTATAATATCCGTTTTATTGACAGGGGTTATGCCAATATAGAGAGCAAACTTTGTATGTTAGGGGCGGATATTAAGAGAGTAGCCGTTGAGGAAAAGCCCGATAGCAGTGAAAAAGCTCAGTAAGAGCTGAAAAATAAAACAATGAAAAACTCAACAGAGTTTTATAGGTGATTAATATGTCTTTGCAGTTCGCAACAATTGCCAGCGGTTCATCGGGCAACTGTGTTTTTATAGGTTCGGAGCATACTAAAATTTTGATTGACGCAGGCTTAAGCGGAAAATGCATTGAAGCCGGGCTTAACGCCATAGGCTGTCAGGGCAGCGATATAGACGCTTTGTTTTTAACTCACGAACACGACGACCATATTAAAGGCGCAGGTATTTTTTCACGCAGATTCGGCACTCCTATTTATGCCACCTGCGGAACATGGAACGGCGGCGAATATAAAATGGGCAAAATAAAGCCCTATCTCAAAAACGTTATAAGCGGCGGAGAAAGCCTTGTTATAAACGATCTCTGTGTAAAGGCTTTTGATATTCCCCATGACGCAAATGAGCCTGTGGGCTATAACATAATGACCGACAAGCACAAAATCAGTGTGGCGACGGATATAGGACATGTTACAAAAACCGTTATGGACGGAATTGCGGAAAGCAATGTTCTGCTGCTTGAAAGCAATCACGATGTGGATATGCTTAAAAACGGGCCCTACCCCGAGCCTTTAAAACGGAGAATTTACGGCGAAAAGGGTCATTTAAGCAATGACACCGCCGGAAAGCTTCTTGCGTGCAGTATGTGGGGCAGTCTTTCCCACGTAAGACTTGGGCATTTAAGCCTTGAAAACAACACAGAGGAGCTTGCCTTTGAAACGGTTAAAGCCATTTTGGAAAGATATAAAATTAAGGTAGGCACTTATTTGGACGTAGCCGTTGCGGCAAGAAGCCGTGTCAGCGAGGTCATAGAGTTAAATTAATGAAGATAACAATACTTTGCGTAGGCAAAATTAAAGAAAAATTTTACAGGGACGCCCTTGAAGAATATAAAAAAAGGCTTTCCCGATATATAAAGCTTGAAATAATCGAGGTTCCCGACGAAAAAGCTCCGGAAGCATTAAGTGCTGCGGAAGCGGTTAAAATAAAGGATAAGGAAGGGGAAAGGCTTCTTTCCAAGCTTAAGGAAAGCTTCGTTGTTTCCCTTGCAATTGAGGGAAAACAGCTTTCAAGCGAGGGCTTTGCGAAAATGCTTTCGGAAAAAGCAATAGGCGGAACAAGCAGTATAACCTTTATTATTGGCGGCTCTTTGGGGCTTTCACAAAATGTTCTTAATAAAAGCGATTATCTGCTTTCCTTTTCCAAAATGACATTTCCTCATCAGCTTATGAGGGTAGTCTTGTCGGAGCAGATTTACAGAGCATACAGAATAATTTCGGGAGAACCATATCACAAATGAGTTATATTGAAACGATGACTAATTCGTTTCAATACGAAGGAGGAATATAAAATGGAATATACAACAAGAGGAGTTTGTTCAAGACAAATACATTTCGAGGTAAAAGAAAATAAACTGCACAACGTAACCTTTGTAGGCGGCTGCAGCGGAAATACTCAGGGTGTCGGCAGACTTGTTGAGGGAATGGATGTTGACGAAGCCATTAAAAGGCTCAAGGGTATAAGATGCGGCTTCAGACCTACATCATGCCCCGACCAGCTTGCAAGAGCTTTGGAGGAGTGGAAGGCTTCTCAGCAGTAATAATGTAATCAATAAATAAAGGAGGGCGTACGCATTGGAAGTATTAGACGTAAAAGAAATCAGCGAAATAATCAAAAACACCGAAGCGGAAGCCCTTCCTTCTGTTTTAAAGCCCTTTGAAAAGGACGAAAGAGCCTCGGTTAAAAGGCTTGTTCTTTCGGGGTATAAACGATATAACAAACATCTGGACGAGCTTATGCGGCTCAGAGAAATGTCTCGCTTTGAGGCTGACGCCTATGCCGGGGGTCATACCTACATAGCAGGAGTTGACGAAGCAGGCAGAGGCCCTTTGGCAGGCCCTGTTGTTACGGCGGCGGTTATTTTGAAAAGAGGGGCTTTAATCGAAGGTGTAAACGATTCCAAAAAGCTAAGTGAGAAAAAACGTGAGGAGCTTTTTGATATAATTATGAAAGAAGCTGTTTCCGTCTCCGTAGCCATGGAGGATCACAACGTCATAGACGAAATCAATATTTTAAATGCAACCAAAAAGGCTATGACAAGGGCTGTTTTAAGCCTTGAACCTCTGCCGGATTTGGTTTTGACAGACGCAGTTAAATTAGACGAAATAGAAATCGAACAAAAAAATATAATAAAGGGCGACGCAAAAAGCATTACCGTTGCCGCCGCAAGCATTATAGCCAAGGTCACAAGAGACAGACTTATGCTTAAGGAAGCGGAGAAATATCCCGAATACGGCTTTGAAAGCAATAAGGGCTACGGCACCGCCGGACATATCGCCGTAATTAAGGAACTGGGTCTTTGCCCAATACATCGTAAGACTTTTACGAAGGGCATGGCTCCCCTTGAGGGGAGCTGTCAGCGTAGCTGACTGAGAGGTGGAGCGGTTTCCCTTTCTTGAAACTGCTTTTTTACCGCACCACAAAGGAGTCGCTGTAATGTATTCCCCAAACCAAACAGGAAAAATAGGCGAGGAAATCGCCGCAAAATATTTAATTAACAAGGGCTATACCGTCACTGACAGAAACTACCGTACGAGACGTGGCGAAATCGACATAGTCGCCCAAAAGGACGGGCTTCTTATATTTGTTGAGGTAAAATACCGCACAACCAACCAATTAGGTCAGGGTACGGACGCAGTCAACAGATCTAAAAAGCAGAAAATTATAAACACAGCCAAAGCCTATATCTACGAAAAAGGCATAAGCCCCCGAACAGGCATTCGCTTTGACGTTATAGATATATATGATAAAGAAATAAACCATTTTGAAAACGCCTTTTGGACGTAATGGCTTATATAAAGGACAGATTATTATGAAAAAAATTGTCAAGGGAGACCTTGTTTATTTTGTTTTCGAAAGCTTTGAAAAAACAGGAGTTGTAAACCACTGCTTTTCCACAAGGTTAGGCGGTGTTTCCGAGGGGGCTTTAAGCTCCTTAAACCTGAGATTTAAGCATGACAAAAGAGAAAACGTTGTTGAAAACTACAGAAGGCTCTGCTCCGCCATAGGGGCTGATTATAAAAACACTGTTTTTACCGATCAGGTTCACAAGGACGTAATTTATGACGCTAACCCCAATGACAGGGGAAAAGGTCTTTTTAAGGAAAGCGATATTAAGGAAACAGACGGACTTATGACAGCCGACCCAAATGTGGTTTTAGTTACCTTTCACGCAGACTGTACTCCCCTTTATTTTTTAGACCCTGTAAAAAGGGTTATTGCCCTGAGCCATTCCGGCTGGAAGGGCACCGCTCTTTCAATCGGGGCAAAAACCGTTTCAAAAATGGTTAAGGACTACGGCTGTAACAGAAAAAACATTCTCTGCGGAATAGGTCCCTGTATTGGGGGCTGCTGTTATCAGGTAGACAATTATGTTAAGTCCGTTTTTGATGAAAAATTCGATTTTTCGGGAGAATACTTCAAAAATGATGTTGAAGAAGGCAAATATCTTTTCGACCTTCAGGAAATAAATAAAAGAATTTTGATAAAATCGGGAATACCCGAAGAAAATATAGAGTGCGCCGACCTCTGCACAAAATGCAATTCAGACCTGTTTTATTCATACAGAGTTATGGGAGACAACAGAGGAAGCCTTGCGGCGTTAATGGAGCTAAAGGAGCAGTAAACCTTAGTAATCGGAGGATATATTATGGCAAAGCCGATAGTAGCAATTGTAGGCAGACCCAACGTGGGAAAGTCTACACTTTTTAACAGAATAGCAGGGGAAAGAATTTCCATAGTTGAGGATACCCCGGGAGTAACAAGAGACAGAATTTATGCGGAAGCAGACTGGCTCAACTACAACTTCACAATGATTGACACAGGCGGTCTTGACCCTGAGGGTGAGGACCTTATGATGAAAAGAATATACGAACAGGCTCAGATTGCCATAGATTTGGCTGACGTTATTATATTTGTTACCGATGTAAGAACAGGTGTAACAGACGCAGACTTTCTTGTGGCAAATATTTTGAGAAAGGCTAAAAAGCCTGTTGTTTTAGCCGTAAACAAGGTTGACGATTTGAGAAAATACAGTATGGACGTCTATGAGTTTTATGAGCTGGGCTTAGGCGAGCCCTTCGGGGTTTCAGCCGGTCAGGCTATGGGTATAGGCGACCTCTTGGACGAGGTTGTTTCTCATTTCAATACCGACGGTGAAGCGGAGGAAGAGGACGTTATTAAAGTAGCGGTAGTAGGCAAGCCCAACGCCGGAAAGTCCTCTCTTATAAACAAAATTTTAGGCGAAAACAGAGTTATTGTAAGCGACATCGCCGGAACAACCAGAGACGCCATCGACACAGCCTATGAAACGGACGGTAAAAAATACATCTTTATTGACACCGCCGGAATACGCAGAAGAAGCAAGATTAAGGAAAATATTGAAAAATACAGTATTATAAGGGCTGTTGCGGCGGTGGAACGCTGCGACGTGTGTATAATTATGATAGACGCTTCAGAGGGCATAACTGATCAGGACACCAAAATAGCAGGCATAGCCCACGAAGCCGGAAAAGCCTGTATTATAGCTGTCAACAAGTGGGACACTATCGAAAAGGACGGCAAAACCATAAACAAGTTTACAAATGATATTGACCTTGAGCTTAAATATATGCACTATGCACCTAAAATTTTTATTTCGGCTTTGACGGGTCAAAGAGTTAAAAAGCTGTTTTCTCTTATAAATGAGGTCTATGACAGCTCTTCTAAGAGAGTTCAGACGGGTATTTTAAACGATGTTTTGACCGAGGCTTTGGCTATGAACCAGCCCCCTGCCGAAAAGGGCAGACAGCTTAAAATATTTTATATGACACAGGTTTCAATAAAGCCCCCTACATTCGTTATTTTTGTGAATAACCCCGAGCTTCTCCACTTTTCTTATAAGAGATATATAGAAAATCAGCTGAGAGACGCTTTCGGCTTTAAGGGAACACCTATACACTTTATAGTAAGATCCAGAAGTGAGAAATAACTATAAATAACCGCTCCACCTCTCAGCTTCACTGCGTTCAGCAGCTCCCCTCAAGGGGAGCCTTGACGTATCCTTAAATCAAACTGCATTTTTCAAGGAGTAATTATGGAAAGAATTATCTGTATTATAATAGGCTACATTTTCGGGCTTTTCCAAACAGCATTTATTTTCGGAAAGGTCTTTAAGCATATGGACATAAGAACCGAAGGCAGCGGCAACTCAGGCACAACAAACGCCTTCAGGGTTATGGGCAAAAAAGCAGGCATAGCGGTTTTTATTGGCGACTTTTTAAAGGTAGTTTTAGCCTTTTTTATCGCAAGGCTGCTTTTCGGCGGTCTTAATTTCTCGATGTATGCCGCTTTGGGCTGCGTTTTAGGTCACACATTTCCCTTTTATATGGGCTTTAAGGGCGGCAAGGGCATAGCCTGTTCACTGGGGCTAATGCTGTGTATAAACCCTGTTCTTGCGGTTGTTACATATCTTATAGGCTTCTGTGTCTTTAAGGCAAAAAACTACATTTCTTTGGCTTCGCTGACTATGGCGGCGGTTTTCCCTATACTTATGGCTTTTTGCCTTTTAGGGGGAATAATGAACTTTGACATAGAATCCGTTGTAATTATGTTTATAATTTCGGTTCTTGCATTTTATAAGCACAAAGAAAATATTTCAAGACTTTTAAGCGGAACGGAAAACAAATTTTCCGTTAAAAAGGAGTGAGCTTTATGAAAAAGGTTACAGTTCTCTCAACAGGCAGCTGGGGTACAGCCTTAGCCTGTCTTTTAAGCAAAAATTCACACGATGTTACACTTTGGTCTTTTCTTCAGAGAGAGGCCGACGCTCTCATAAGAGACAGAGAAAACAAGGAGTTTCTTCCCGGGGTTAAAATACCCGAAAATATTAAAATAACCACCGATTTAAGCTGCGTTAAGGGTGCTGAAATTGTGGTTTTTGCGGTTCCCTCAAAATTCGTAAGAGACAGAGCAAAGGATTTTGCTCCTTATATAGATGAAAATACAATCGTTGTAAATGTGGCTAAGGGGCTTGAGGACGGAAGCCTTAAGCGTCTTTCACAAGTAATAAAGGAAGAAATTCCACAGTGCCGCCCTGCGGTTTTGTCAGGGCCCAGCCATGCCGAAGAGGTAGGCAGAGAAATCCCCACAGCGGTGGTTGCCGCTGCTGAGGACATCGAAACGGCAAAAATTCTTCAGGACGCTTTCACCTCTCCCACATTCAGAGTTTATGTAAACACAGACCTTATAGGGGTTGAAATAGGCGGCGCACTTAAAAATCTCATTGCCCTTGCGGCAGGTGTCTGCGACGGAATAGGCTTCGGCGACAACACAAAAGCCGCCCTTATGACAAGAGGTCTTGCGGAAATTTCACGTTTAGGAATAAAAATGGGGGCTAACCCCGACACCTTTGCAGGGCTGACAGGGGTAGGCGACCTTATCGTCACCTGTACAAGTATGCACTCAAGAAACAGACGTGCCGGAATTCTTATAGGTCAGGGAAAGAGCCTTAAAGAGGCTTTAGACGAGGTTCATATGGTAGTAGAGGGCGTAACCAACGCCAAGGCAGCCTATGAGCTTTCGAAGAAATATAATGTTTCTATGCCCATTACGGAAGAAATCAACAACGTGCTTTTTAAGGGCGAGGACCCCAAAACCGCCGTTGTTGCTCTTATGACCAGAGACAAAACCCACGAAAACGATAAATACAGATAAAAATGTATTAAAATATATTAATCCTTACAAAAAAGAGGAAAGGAAGATAATTTTATGTTTGAAAACTGTAAAGGGGACTGGACTGCCGATTTGGGAAACGGCTCCTATAAAAACCCCATTTTGTTTGCGGATTATTCCGACCCCGACGCTATAAGAGTAGGTAATGACTTTTTTATGACAGCCTCTTCTTTTACATATTTTCCGGGGCTGCCTATTCTCCACTCAAAAGACCTTGTAAACTGGGAGCTTGTAAACTATGCCGTTAAAAAGCTGCCTTATGACTGCTACAAAGTTCCTCAGCACGGCAAGGGTGTTTGGGCTCCTGCTATTCGCTATCATGACGGCTGGTTTTTTATAACCTTCCCCACTCCCGACGAGGGCTTGTTTGTAGTTAAAACACAGGATCCCTTCGGCGAATGGTCGGACGTTATTATTCATAAGGAAGCCAAGGGCTGGATCGACCCCTGTCCATTCTGGGACGACGACGGAAAGGCTTATGTTGTCAGAGGCGTGGCGAAAAGCCGCAGCGGTTTAAAAAGTCAGCTGTTTCTTCACCAAATGAGCCCTGACGGAGAAAAGCTTTTGGATGACGGCGTTTTAATCTATGACGGCAGAGTTCAAAACCCCACAATCGAAGGCCCCAAAATGTATAAACGCAACGGTTGGTATTATATTTTCTCACCGGCAGGGGGAGTAAAATGCGGCTGGCAGGTTGTTTTGAGAAGCAGAAACATCTACGGTCCTTACGAGCATAAAATTGTCTTACATCAAGGCGAAACACTTATAAACGGCCCTCACCAGGGGGCTCTTATAGATATGGAAAACGGAGAAAGCTGGTTCCTTCACTTCCGTGACTGCGACGGCTACGGCAGAATGACATATCTTGAGCCTGCACGCTGGACAGAGGACGATTGGATTGAAATGGGCGTTGATATTGACGGCGACAAAATCGGCGAGCCTGTAGACACATATAAAAAACCGGTTGCGGGCTGCGAAATCAAAACCCCCAAGAGAGACGATGATTTTAAGAACGGCTTAGGGCTTCAGTGGCAATGGCAGGCTCACGCAAACGATAAATTTTATGACATAACCGACAAGGGCTTAAGGCTTAATGCAATTCCCGTAGGGGGCAAGGGCTATTTAACCGACGCACCCAACCTTTTGAGCCAGCTTATGCAGGCGCCCAACTTCACAATGGACACAAAGGTTAATTTAAGCCTTAAGGACGGCGGCAAAGCCGGTGTATGCATTACAGGCGGCAGCTTTTTCGCCTTAAGAGTTGAAAACGAGGGCGGAAAGTATTATCTTTCGCAAGCCAACTACTTCTATGACGGAAAGGATCACCCTGAAGAAATTTCCGAAAGAAAGGAAATTGAACTTGCAGACAGCATATATCTGAGAATTAACGTAGAATATGCTTACAGAAAGCTGTTTTTCGGTCTTAAGGATTTCTATAACCCCGATAAGGAATACAGCGGTCTTGTCTGCGGAGTAAGCTTCAGTTACTCAAAAGACGGAGAAACCTTCAAAAAATTCGGAACAGACGTTGAATATCAGGTTTCCAAAAAGTCATGGGTAGGAGGCCGCTGCGGTATTTTCTGCATAAATACTAAGGAAACAGAGGGCGGTTATGCCGACTTTGAGTATGTCAAGTTTTCATAATCGTTTCCAAAGGCTTTAAGAAATAAGGTGACGGCTTTGAGATTTTCTGAAAATCTGCTTTTTAAGGGTATTAATGAAGATGAAAAAGAAGAAATTTTAAATAACATAAAATGCGGCAATGATGTATTTAATATATATCTTTTGTGTAAGTCTCAAAGTCAAAACCTTTTTGAGCTTTTTGAGGCTTCGGAGCTTTTAACGTCTTATTACAGCAGGCAAAACTATCTTGTTTTGGGCATTGCCCGGGGAAAACAAAAGGGTATGGAGCTTGCAAAGGAAATTATAGAGAATTATTATAACAAAAAGGGCAGCCTTGAGGGTCTGAAAACCGCTTTTTAAGGCTACTACACTTCCGATAAGGTGGTAGATTATATGCTTTTAACTGCAGTTAATATTTTAATAACTATCATTGCCGCTATTTTTGCGGCAGCTGTCCTTTTATTAATTGCGGTTTTTTTTGCCCCCTTAAGCTATGAAGCCGGCGGAACCTATAAAGATAAGCCCGATTTTAATATCGGCATAAGCTGGCTTTTCGGGCTTGTTAAAATAGAAGGGCATTTAGGTGCCGCCGGTTTGAAAACAGACATTGCCTCCCCTTTTAAAAATCTTAAAGAAAAGCTCGATAAAAAAAGCAGTGAAAACAAAAAGGGCAAAATAAAGAAAAAACAGACAGTTAAATCAGCTGAAGCCGAACATAGGGACAAGCTGAAAATACAGCCCGAAAGTAAGCCTAAGGCTAAACCTAATGAAACTGCGCGAACAAAAACAAAGCCGTCATCCGAAAAACAGCCGGAAAAAGCGAAAATTTCCGAGCAGGACGGGGAAAAGCCAGATTACGGGCT
>JAJBVU010000122.1 GCA_020859645.1 Eubacterium sp.
AAATTTTATCAGCGGCGCTGATAACAGTTCTTTTTCCCTTAACAGTGGGAACAGCCGTCTTTGGTGCGGAAAATTCAAATGATGATTTCTCCAAGCTCGGAATAACGGAAGCGGATATTACCGAAAGCGGCGGAATTATGAGCTTCGATTACGGAAATGACGACTCCGGTCTTTTGAAATCCGATGATAATAACAGCGGACTTTTAAAAGCTTCGGACAGCTCTTATTCTTCTTATAACACCGATTTGGATAATTTAAAGTACATAACCGAACCTAAGGATCAGGGCGACATGGAAGTGTGCTGGGCTTTTTCCGCCGCTTCCTGTCTTGAAACTCTCCTTATGAAGCAGGATAATTCTGCAAATGCTTCTTCTTCAAAATATAACTTTTCGGAGCTTCATGCCGTTTTGGCTTCAAGCAGTAAATTCCTGAAGGACGGCACATACGGACTTGCAGGGTTTGACTATAACGGCGGAGGCAACGGCATAATGTATGATATGTATACGACCAGAGCGGCAGACGCAAATACATTTAACGGACCTGTTTTGGAAACGGACATGGCATATACCGCAAGCTCCGACGAAATAGATAAAATAGATTCAGACGATATGGATTTGGAACCGACAGACTATTTCCCCGGAACCTTCTCCACACTTACCTTTACCGAAGAATTAACCGACTCCCAAATTGAAGCAAGAAATAACATAATTAAAGATATGGTTGACAGCTACGGTTCTGTCAGTGTATCTATTTTCGGCGGCTCGGACTCTTCGTCAAGCTATGAAAATTTTAAACAAACAAACGATTATACATTGTTCTGTTATACCGGAAATACAACGTCAACCCATGCCGTAACAATAGTAGGCTATGATGATGGTTTTGATGCAGACATTTTTGCCGGTGCCGGTTTTGACACACCCTCCTTAAACGGCGCTTTTATAGTTAAAAACTCATGGGGAACCGGCTGGGGCAAAAACGGCGGATATTTTTATATGTCCTATGCTTCTTATATAGGAAATATATATGCCTACGGCGATTTGGTTTCAAGAGATGAATATGATTATGAATATGATTATACGCCCTATATGCCTACCGGCGCATTCGGAGCTTATACATATGAGGCCGATAATACTGCTTACGGGCCTTATTACGGTATTTATGCAAATTATTTTGATAAGCAGACCGAAGCGGGCGAAGAAATAAGATATGTTTCCGTATATGTTTCAAGTGCGGAAACAGAACTCGAAATATACATTGACAGTGATTCCACAGACGGAAAAACAAACGATTTCAGCTTGGTTTCGGTTAAAAGCGGCTCAGGCTATACTTTGTCCGACGGCGGAACATCTATAGAGGTTCCATATGTTGGGAATTACGTTTTTGAACTGACAGATCCTATTGAAGTAACCGGCGGCTTTACAGTGGCTGTATACGGAATATCGGATAACGGCTATCCCGTAGCTTATGAGGACAGCAGTACTTTTTCCAACGGCTCTTACATAACTCATAATTTTGTAAATAACAGTTATTTTGCCTTCAACACATACGGAACATTCTATAATATGTATGACACGTGGGGCTATGAATGCAACTTCATGATAAGAGCCTATACAGATGAGCTGTCCGTTGATTTAATTGTAGATGACGTTGCCCACCCGGCAGCCTACGGCTCAATATTGTCGGACGTTCTTATGGAGCATGATTATGCCGCAGCTCAGGGAGAGCTCTTTGAAAAGGCGGAGAATGAAGAAACTGCCTATTACAGACCCGTTGACAAGAATATGACGCTTACGGAAGATCAAACCTATGTTTACACAAGCGGCTATATTTATGCGCCTTCAATAAAAATGGAAAAATATCAGGAAAATACAGCAGACAATGAAATAAGGTTTGTTGCCGAAATTACCGACAGCTTTTATGACGAGGTTTATGAGGTAATTGAACTGGGCTTTTATTATTCAAAAGACGGCGGCAGTGTAAATAATACCAATGACGGCGATAACCTTTATAAGAAGCTGGAAGGGGATTATACCGCAGGTGACGGAGTGTACCTCTTTAAATCGGATGAACTTCCGGCGGGAAATTATACCGTTTATGCCTTTGTAAGATATCGGGCAAATGGCCCCGAGGACACATATACTGTCTGTACCGAAGAACGAACCATAACCGCAGATTAGAGAAAAACGGAGGAGTGACTTTATGAAAAAAATATATGAAAAACCCGTAATTCATACAACAGCAATAAATGCCAAGGAAACAACAGCCGCATCGCTGCTTTCTTCCACGTTTACCATACATGCAGCTGAAATAACAACAAAAAGCTGGACAACTGTAAACTATTAAAAATTGTAAAAATACTCCGTTTTTGAAGCTGTCTGTTTTGTACAGCGCCTTCGGATATTTAGTTTTTAAGCACCTGCTGAAATATGCAGGTGCTTAAATAAATTACGGAGAAAACTCTATGTTATATGGCTAATATTTTTGCAGCTTTATATAAAAAGTCATCATATTCTCTGCGGAAATTAAGACCCTCTTCAAGGTCAATATCTGTAAAGCTGCCGTTTTTTTCTATCATAATTCTGTTTTGCTTTCCCTCAATAAGAGCGGTTACTGCCTTTAAGCCCATAATTGAAGCTGTTACTCTGTCTCTTGCAGTGGGGGAGCCGCCTCTCTGAAGATGACCTAAAATAGTGGCTCTTGTGGAAATTCCCGTTGCCTTTTCTATGTTTTTAGCCAGCTTCTGGCTGTTGCCTTTACCTTCCGCAACTATAATAAGGTTGTGGCGTTTTCCTCTTGACCTGTTTTCCAAAATTGTTTCTATAATAGCTTCCTCACTGTTTTCTCTTTCGGGAATTATTATTTCCTCGGCACCTCCCGACAAGCCTGTCCAAAGGGCAATAAAGCCTGCCCCTCTGCCCATAACCTCTATAACTGAGCATCTTTCGTGAGAGGTTGAAGTATCTCTGATTTTATCCACTGCGTCAAGTGAAGTATTTACCGCAGTGTCAAAGCCTATGGTATAGTCTGTGCAGTCCAAATCCAAGTCTATTGTTCCGGGTATGCCCATAATATTTACGCCCTTTTTTGAAAGCGCCAAGCCGCCGGTTAAAGATCCGTCGCCGCCGATAACTATAAGAGCGTCAAGCTTAAGCAGCTTACATAGGTTTGCCGCCTTTTCAATGCCCTCTTCTGTTCTCATTTCCTCTGAACGGGCAGTGCGGAGAATTGTTCCCCCTCGGAACATTATGTTTGAAACGTCTTTTGCGGTCATTTCGGCAATTTCGCCCTTCAACAAGCCCTCATAGCCCCGTTTAATTCCGAAAACCTGAATGTTGTTGTTTATAGCTGTTCTTACAACGGCTCTAATGGCGCAGTTCATTCCCGGTGCGTCTCCGCCGCTGGTTAAAAGCCCTATCTTTTTTATTTTATCGCTCATGTGCTTATATCCTCCTAAATGCTTATTGCTTAATTATAGGCAATAATATCACTTTTAAACTCTTTCGGCTATCATACTTGGGAAAAGTTTTTGTAAATTGTTATAATCTAAAACAAAGAGACAGCAGATGCAAGGAAAAAACAAGATTTGATTTTTGGTTTTTATGATATAATATAGTGAAGATTTTCAGACTGACTTTGGCGAGGTGAGATTTAAGCTATGAATAATGAGGGCTTTGAAGCGGCGGGGCTTAAGCAGGAGCAGGTCTCGGAAAGCAGAAGAAAATACGGAAGCAATGAACAGACAAACAAAAGGGAGACTTCTGTTTTGCATTGTGTCAGAAGGGCTTTTATAAATCCCTTTTCGGTTATATTGTTTGTGCTGGGGGCTGTTTCACTGCTTACGGATATTCTTTTGCCGGCGGCATACGGACAGAGCTTTTCTTCCGTTGTTATTATAGGGGCAATGCTTTTGCTCGGGGGCTTTGTCAGACTTTTTCAGGAGCTTAAGGCGAAGGGCGTGGCTGATCGTCTTACAGACTTGACCCGAACAACTGTTTCCGTATGTAGGGATGGTGTTTGGCAGAGGGTTTGTTCCGATGAGCTTGTGGTAGGGGATTTAGTGCGGATAGAAGCAGGAGAGCGTGTTCCGGCAGATATTCAGCTTAGCTTTGCGGAGGATTTGTTTGTTTCACAGGGAGTAATAACGGGAGAAAGCGGCAGCTTTGAGAAAAAGGCGGTATCTCCTAAGAAAAAGCCTAAAAAAATCGGCGATTATACAAATATTGCTTTTCAAGGCACTTCCGTAACAGGGGGCAGAGGAGAAGGCGTTGTTAAAGCAGTTGGGGCAAACACAGTTTTCGGAGGTATGGACACCGAAAGGGCTGAACAGAAACGGGGCTTTGACAAGGGCACAGGCTCTATTGCCTGGGTTCTTATTAAATTTATGGCTGTTTTGCTGCCTGTCGTGTTTGTCGCCTGCGGATTTACTAAGGGAAATTGGTTTGAGGCTTTTCTGTTTTCTCTTTCCGTTGCCGTTGGGCTGACGCCGGAAATGCTGCCAATGGTTGTGAATGCCTGTTTGGCAAAGGGCAGCTTTCAGATGTGGAAGGAGCAGACCGTTGTCAAAAATATAAATGCAATGCAGACACTGGGCAGTATGGACATACTGTGTGTAGACAAAACAGGAACCCTGACGGACGATACAATCATACTCGAATATTATATGGACGTTTTGGGGAATGAAAGCCGAAGGGTTTTGGATTTGGCTTTTTTAAACAGCTTTTTTCACAGCGGTGTGGGCAATCAGCTTGATACAGCTCTTTTGAGGTGTCTCGATATGCCGAAGGACGGGCGGCATTTTAAAGAGCTTTCGAAGAACAGTGTTCTTTTGGACGAACAGCCCTTTGATTACAGTCATAAATATGCCGGGGTTCTGCTGAAGGGCGAAGATGAAAACATACATATTATAAAGGGAACGGTTAAAAATGTTGTTTCGAAATGTGATTATGTTGAATTTAGGGGCGAAGCCGTTCCGATTACGGAAAACATATATGAAAGCGTGGGGGCTGTTGTAGACGAGCTGACAGAGGACGGTATGAAGGTTATTGCGGCGGCTTACAGAAAAACCAAGGGAAGTGTTATAGATGAAAATGCAGACGGTTTTATACTTGCCGGTTATTTAGCCTTTTTCGATGCTCCCAAGAAAACCGCCGCCGACACAATCAGCCGCCTTAAAAGGCTTAAAACAGATATTCGAGTTTTGACGGGAGACGATTTAAAAACAACTCTTTCAGTTTGTTCACGTTTGGAAATTGAAACAGAATTTGTTTTGACAGGTGAGACTTTTAAAAAGCTGTCAGAAAACGAGCTTCCTCTTTCTGTTGAAAAAACAAAGGTTTTTGCCGAGCTTACACCGGGACAGAAGGCTGAAATAATCGAAATACTGCAGAAAAACGGTCATACAGTGGGCTTTATGGGAGACGGTATGAACGACCTTCCGGCTGAGCTGAAAGCCGGTGTGGGAATTTCCGTAGACACAGCCGCCGATGCTGTAAAGGAAAGTTCAGATGTGATTTTGCTTAAAAAGGATTTAAAGGTTTTGGAGCAAAGTATTCGGGAAGGCAGAAAAGCCTTTGCAAATATGACAAAATATATTAAAATTACGGCTTCGTCCAATTTCGGAAATATATGCGCCGTTGTTGCCGCAAGCATTTTTCTGCCTTTTCTTCCTATGACATCGCTGCAGCTTCTGCTTCTTAATCTTTTGTATGACATTCTTTGCCTGATTTTGCCTTGGGACAATGTTGACAGTGAGCAGCTTGAAAAGCCTATTAAGTGGGGCGGCAAAAGCTTAGGCAGGTTTATGCTGAGGTTCGGGCCTATAAGCTCTGTTTTTGACGTCTTGACGTTTGCCTTTTTATATTTTGTACTTTGCCCGAAGGTCTGCGGAGGGAGTTTTTCACAGCTTGACACAGGGGGACAGCTTGTCTTTGCCGCTGTTTTTCAAACAGGCTGGTTTTTGGAGTCTATGTGGACACAGGTTCTTATTCTGCATTTGCTTCGGACGGATAAAATTCCCTTTGTTCAAAGCAAACCCTCAAAGGCAGTATTTTTTGTTACAATAACGGGGATTGTATTGTTTACGGTTTTAACGGCAACACCTTTGGGGGATTGTTTGGGGCTTACTTCCCTTCCGGCTGAATATTATTGCTTTCTCATAATTAACGTGATTTGTTATTTGGTTTTTGTAAGCGCCGCAAAATATTTTTATTCGAAAAAATACAGGGAACTTTTGTAGGAGGGCAAGGTTATGAAGAAAAACATAGAATTTGTAAATATGGATTATCAAACCCTTTCCTACTTAAAGGAAAAGCTTAAGGCTGCACCGTCAAGTGTAAAATGTGCGGAGGAATTATTGTCGGCACTATCTGCCTTAGAAAAGGGAGCTTCCGAAAACATTATGCTTCAGCTTGGGGAAACTGAACTTTCACAGGCTCAGTCGGAAATTATCTGCGGTGAGCTTCACATCTTCCCTTTGACACGAAGGGTTCAAAGAGGACGGACGGAAATAATTTTAACTCCCAAGGAATTTGACATTCTGCTGTTTTTGGCGAAAAACAGGGGAGAGGTTTTTACAAAGGAACAGATTTACAAGGCAGTTTGGGACGCAGAATATCTTATGGACGACAGCAACATTATGGCTTTTATCCGAAAGCTGCGCAAAAAAATAGAGCCTCACCCGGACTGCCCGGAATACATAATTACAATATGGGGAATAGGATATAAGTTTAACGATGTAATTTGAAAAAATGTTTTACGGATTTCTTGTTAAAACGCAAGGAAATCGCAAGGTTTCAGCCCTGTGATTATCCTTGCTTTTTTTGTAGAATAAAAGAAGTTAAGAAAGTTAAAGGAGGAGATTATTATGGCTTATATTGATTTTGTTTTGAGAATTATCCTGTCTTTAATACTGGGCTTTGCCGTAGGATTGGAAAGACAGCTGACAGGGCATACGGCAGGCATTCGCATAAATGTGCTTATAAGTATGGGTGCCTGCTTTTTTACTCTTTTCCCATTGCTTTACGATTCTGAGCAGACCTTCAGAGTTGCGGCGGCTATTATTCAGGGTGTGGGCTTTCTTTGCAGCGGTGTAATATTTAAAGAAAGCGCATCTGTCAGGGGCATAAACACGGCGGCTACACTGTGGTGTACTGCGGCGGTAGGAGTTTTGTCAAGCTCGGGAAAATATTTTACTGCGGTTATTGCCGCCGGAATTTTGATAATTTCCAATTTAGCCCTAAGACCCTTGGCTAAAAAAATAAACCCTGTTATAGCAGAGGAAGAAAACGAAAAAAGATACAGAATTTCCGTCACCTGTTCGGAAAAAGCGGAGCATAATCTTCGTATGCAGCTTATTAACGGAAATTCCTGTAAAACACTGTATCTTGCAAGCTTGGAAAGCGGAGATGTTGTAGGGGATAAGGTTGAAATTGTTGCGGAATATGACTCAAGCGGAAAGCCAAAAAACCGTGTATTGGAAAATATCGTCGGGCAAATGCTGGCTTCTCCGGAGGTCATAAGTGCCGGGTGGGAGGTTTTGTAACAGCAGATTTTTTTTGAGAGGAGGAAACATTGTGAAAAAAATGAACAAAAAAGAAAGCAGAAATGAGCTTCGCCGAATAACAGAAAAAACCGTTATTCGTGATGAACAAAACAGCCGCATAGCCTTTGCGGCGGAAAACCCTGTGGGAGTTGTTCTTGAAGGGCTGAATACAGCTTTAACGGGCTTAAGTGAAGATGAGGTCGCAGACAGCCGTTCTCTTTACGGCTCAAACCGTGTTACAAAAGAGAAAAAGAAGTCACTGCCTAAGCGTTTGATTGGGGCTTTTATAAACCCCTTTACGGCAATATTGTTTTGTCTGGCTGCTGTTTCCGCCGCAACGGATATGATTTTGCCTGCTTTTTCACTGCTTGGCTGTGAACCGGCAGACTTTGACTGTCTTACGGTTGTTATTATACTGACTATGGTTGTTATTTCCGGTACTCTTCGTTTCGTTCAGGAATCACGAAGCGGAAATGCGGCGGAAAAGCTGCTTGCAATGATTACCACAACCTGTACTGTTACACGAAAATATGCCCCTAAGTCGGAAATTCCTCTTGACGAGGTGGTTGTGGGAGATATTATTCATCTGTCAGCCGGAGATATGATTCCTGCCGATGTGAGAATTTTAGAAGCAAAGGATTTGTTTGTAAGCCAGTCTGCCTTAACAGGAGAAAGCGAGCCTGTGGAGAAAACAGCCTTTGCAGCGGAAAAAGTGGCAACAATTACGGACTATCCCAACATTGCCTTTATGGGCAGCAGTGTAATTTCCGGAAGTGCCTCAGCTGTCGCAGTCTGTGTAGGGGACAGCACACTGTTCGGCTCTATGGCGTCGGCTGTTGCCGGAGAAGCGGCGGAAACAAGCTTTACAAAGGGAGTAAACGCCGTTTCGTGGGTTCTGATTAGATTTATGATGATTATGGTGCCTTTGGTATTTATTGTAAACGGCTTAACAAAAGGAAATTGGCTGTCGGCTTTTCTTTTCGGAATATCCATTGCCGTAGGGCTTACGCCGGAAATGCTGCCTATGATTGTAACAACCTGCCTTGCAAAAGGGGCTGTTTCAATGAGCAAAAAGAAAACTATCGTAAAAAATCTGAACTCAATTCAAAATTTCGGAGCAATAGACATTCTCTGCACCGACAAAACAGGCACGCTTACTCAGGACAAGGTTGTTTTGGAATATCATTTAAACATAAACGGTGAAGAGGACAGTCGGGTTTTGCGTCATGCATACCTTAACAGCTACTTTCAAACAGGCTACAAAAACCTTATGGATTTAGCCATAATTCAAAAAACGGAAGAGGAAGAAAAGGAAAATCCTACACTAACGGATTTGTCTGAAAGCTATGTAAAGGTAGATGAAATACCCTTTGACTTTGCAAGGCGGCGGCTGACTGCCGTTGTTAGGGATAAGAGCGGCAAAACCCAAATGATAACAAAAGGAGCAGTTGAAGAAATGCTTTCCGTCTGTTCATTTGCCGAAATAGACGGAGAGGTTAAGCCGCTGGGAGACGATGTTCAAAACAGAATACTCAGTACAGCGGAGGATTTAAACGAAAAGGGCTTCAGAGTTTTGGCTGTTGCCCATAAAACAAATCCTTCAGCTGTGGGAGCCTTCGGTGTAAAGGACGAAAAGGATATGGTTCTTATAGGATATTTGGCTTTTCTCGATCCGCCGAAGGAATCGACAGCGGAGGCAATAAAAGCCTTAAAGAACCATGGCGTGGCAACAAAAATTTTAACCGGTGACAACGATAAAGTAACCAGAACCGTCTGCAAACAGGTAGGTCTTTATGCCGAAAATATGATTTTGGGTTCTGATATTGAAAATATGGGGGACAGTGAGCTTTCAAAAATTGCCGAAAATACGGATATTTTTGCAAAGCTGACACCAAACCAAAAAGCACGTATAGTGTCTGTCCTTCGTGAAAACGGTCACACAGTGGGCTTTATGGGAGACGGAATAAACGATGCCGCAGCTATGAAAGCCGCCGATATAGGAATTTCCGTAGATACGGCAGTAGACGTGGCAAAGGAATCGGCGGATATTATACTCTTGGAAAAAGATTTAACCGTATTGGAAGAGGGAATTATCGAAGGCAGAAAAACCTATGCAAATATGATAAAATACATAAAAATGACAGCTTCGTCAAACTTCGGAAATATGTTTTCCGTTCTTGCGGCTTCGGCTCTGCTGCCCTTCCTGCCTATGATGAGCATACATCTTATTTTCCTGAATCTTATCTATGACCTGAGCTGTACGGCAATCCCCTGGGATAACGTAGACGAAGAATTTATTGCCCTTCCCCGAAAATGGGACGCTTCAAGCGTAGGCAGCTTTATGCTTTGGATAGGCCCCACAAGCTCAATATTTGACTTTACAACCTACATTTTTATGTACTTTCTGTTTTGCCCCATGTTTGTTTCCGGCGGTGTTCTTTACAACGATCTTGCGGCACATTTCAGCGGAGCGGAGCTTGCGGCTGTACAGTTTAAATATATGGCAATGTTTCAAGCCGGCTGGTTTGTAGAATCAATGTGGAGTCAAACCCTTGTTATTCATATGATCAGAACCCCTAAGCTGCCCTTTATACAAAGCCACGCTTCGGCTTCCGTAACTCTGCTGACTATGACGGGAATTGCAGTTCTGACGGCTATCCCCTTCACACCATTAGGCACAATGCTGGGCTTCATGCCTCTGCCCCTCAGCTATTTTGCCTACCTGCTGCCCTGTATTCTGCTCTATATGCTTTTGGCAACAAGTCTTAAAAAAGCTTATATTCGTCATTACGGAGAACTTTTGTAAAGGAGGAAAACCATGATTTTAACAAACATTTTTATAAATCTCTTTGGAAAAACCGAACTTTTCGGCTTAAATATGGGTTTCTGGGTATCCATGGCAGCCGTATTATTAATCGTTGCCGCTATGAATATACTGTTTTGGTGCCTTAAACCAACTCAAAAATAATTTGCCGCCGGCATCAAATTTATGCCCATCGGGAAATCAAAAAGTCCCGATGGGCATTTTCTATACTGTCAAAAAATAGATTTTTCCAGAATGACACAAGCATTATCGCATATTTCACATCAAAATATTTTATGA
>JAJBVU010000144.1 GCA_020859645.1 Eubacterium sp.
TTTGTTGATAAAAGGTTTGTTACTTTTTTATTAACATATGTTAAAACAAATATTTTGTAAGGTTATTGTTTTGTCAACAATATTTGGTTTTGTTTTAACGCACCTTATTCGTAACCGGAGGGAGGGAAAGTTATGTCAGAAGTAAGAGTTAAAGAAAATGAATCTTTAGACAGCGCTCTTCGCCGCTTTAAAAGAAATTGTGCTAAAGCGGGTATAATCGGCGAGGTTCGTAAAAGAGAACATTATGATAAACCCAGCGTAAAGCGTAAGAAGAAGTCTGAAGCTGCAAGAAAACGTAAGTATAACTAAAAATTTATCAAAGATTTTGACTGTCAGTGCAGTTTAACTTTAAGGGTGATTTTATGTGTAAAAGCTTAAATCTGCCTTCCGGAGGCGGCTTAATTTATATATCATATAATTATGTGCCGCAGACAAAACAACAGTGAAAACCTTACATTAACTCTGAATTTATGCGGTTTGTCAAGTTAGGCAAACCGCTCTTTTCATATTAAAAGGAGGAAACCCCCTATTATGACACAAAACGAACGTGAAAAGCTTATTTCTCTCTTGACATCGGCTGTCAGAACAAAGTTCTGTCTGAGCCTTTTAAACCTTTCAAACGATTTGACACTGCCCTCTGAAGGCGAGCCTAAAGCCTATAAGCCCATAAATAAGGAGCTTATTGCCCTTCTTCCTCAGGTTAAGGAAGGGCTTAAATCACACGAAAGCGACGTTGAAGCCCCTGTAAAGGCTTTGATGAATATTAAAGAAAAGGCAGTTAAAGCCGCAAGACCTGTTTATTCTCTTATGAGCTTTAATGAGCTTCTTGAAGAAATACTCAGAAAAGAGCTTCGTTTAAGAACAGCAGCCCCCAAGGGCGAGGACAAAAACCTGAAAGCCGAAGATGTGACCGAGGTTCTTCACGGTGTTCTCCACGAATATTTAAACACTGATAACACAGCGGATATTCTTTCAATTGTTATGGGTGCTGTTCCCTGCCGGCTTACAAAGGCAAAATTTAATGACTATATAAAAGAAGCAATCGCCATAGACACCGACTTTGACTTTAAAGACAACCCTCTTGCCTTAGACGAGTTTGAAGCGGAGGTTATTCCCTTTAAGAATGCCGACTGTGAAGCCTTTTCCGGTCTTTATGACAATTATATGGAGATTTTGGCTTCGGATATTAAAAATATGTCTGAGGAAACTCTTGAACAGCTTGTCGAAAAAATTCGAAAGGACAGCCTTGACATTTTCGACACCGCCGACTATCTTTCAATGATTTATTCAGACGCTAACTATATGATTTCAATGCTGCTTTACGGCTATGACCTTGATTTCATAACAAACGGAAATCTTGTAATGAAGGATCTGTTTTACAGTGCGGCTGAATACGCCTTAAACGAAAATCCCGACGAAATTGACACGGAAACCGCCGAGAAAATTAATGAGGACACCGAAACACATATATTAAAGCTTCGTGATGAAGAAACAAAGATACACACAAAAATTCAAAAAGCACTTGAAAAGGATAAAAACGATGATACACCTTTAGACGAAAACGACACGTTGTACAGAGTTTTTTCAATTCTTCAGATCGTTGATATAAATTATGATGCGGAGCTTTCGGCATATATATTTGAAGAAAGCAAGCTTGGCAGCGTTGATGAGGCGGCTGAAGCATTTATAAATGACTTCGAAAATGCAGCAGCTTCTTTGACGCCCTATGTGAAAAAAATTCTGCGTCAAAAGGCTATGTCTCTTTTAAGTTCCCCCTACTCCCTTCATCAGGCTATGGACTACATTACAGCGGCTCTCGAAGCAAGCGAAGGCACACCTGCCTTTTTCGCCGGTGCTGAAGAGGTTATTAATATAATAAACTTTTTGGAGGAGGACGCAAAGCATCAGCACCACCATCACCGCCACGGAGACGACTGTGACTGCGGCTGCGGTCATGAACATCACCACGATCACGAACACAGTCATCACTTTGAAAAGCATATTTAAGAGGTGTATATATTATAATGAAAGATATTTTTGAAAGAACCTCGCCTGAAGAACAGGGGCTTTCTTCACAGGCAATAATGAATTTCATAAGCCGTATGGAAAAACGGGATATAGATCTTCATTCAATCATAATTTTGAGAAACAACAGGCTGATTTATGAAGCCTATTATGACCCTTATACCGCTGATGAGCTTCACAGAATGTTTTCTGTTACGAAGTCATTCGTTTCAGCCGCTATAGGCTGTCTTTGGGGTGAGGGTAAAATCGACCTTGACAAGCCAATTGCGGACTACTTCCCCGAATATTCAAAAAAATCAAGCCCTATTACCAAGGCGGCGACGATCCGTCATCTGCTTAAAATGCAGTCTCCTCACGAAAAAACAGCCTTTAAGCAGATTAAAACTGATAACTGGACAGAAGCCTTTTTTAAGGCCGCCCCCGCAAAATATCCGGGGACAGCTTTTTCCTACGACACCTCAGCCACTCACACACTGACAGCTTTGGTAGAAAAAATAACGGGACAGAAGCTTTTGGACTATCTGAGAGACAAATTTCTTCGTGAATCGAGCTTTTCGGAAGAAGCCTATTGTATGACCGACCCTGTGGGAGTAAGCCAGGGGGGCAGCGGTCTTATGGCTAAGCCTATGGATATTGCGATTTTCGGGAATTTTATTCTGAATGGCGGTAAATTAGGCGAAAAACAGGTTATTCCCCAAGAATATATAAAGGAAGCAACAAAAAAGCAGTCCGAAACATTCATAAAGGGCACATTTTTCGAAGAAACAAAGGGCTACGGCTATCAGTTTTGGCTCTGTGAAAATAACGGCTTTATGTGCTACGGAATAGGCGGTCAGCTTGTTTTGATTTATCCCGAAAAGAAACTTGTTTTCGTCACCACCGCCGACACTTTGGGAAACAAAAGCGGCATAAGCGAAATTATGACGGCTTTCACCGATACGATTTTTAATGAGCTTAAGGACGAGCCTTTAAAAGAGGATGGAGACGCTGCCCAAAGGCTTAAGGAAACAACCGAAAGCTTAAAAATCAGCTTTCTTAAGCCTAACCCCGAAATATCGGGAGAAAGCTTCAAGAGTAAGAGCTTTAATATAGAAAACAACCCTTACGGCTTTAAAGCCTTAGACGTTAATATTAAAGATGAAAAAACGGGAGTAATAATGCTTAAAAAGGAAGGAAGCTGCTGCTTTCTGCCTTTCGGCATCGGTCAGAATATTGAGGGAAAGCTTCCTGTATATAACTGCCCCTGCTGTTCAAGCGCAGCTCTTACTCACAAAAATGAGCTTATTATTCTCAGCAGCTTAAGAGGAGAAGAACCGGGAAAGGTTTATTTTCAAATATCACTTTCGGGAGACAGCGGAACGCTTCTCATAAGAAAAACACCCCTTGAAGGCTTCGGCGAATTTGACCGTTCCTACATATTAAAGAAGATTAAAAAAAAGAAAACAGATTTTATATTCGATTTTTTATAACCTTTTAATAATATTTTTGTAATATTATTAAAAAGTAATTGATTTAACTATGAAAATGTTGTATAATATAAACAAGAATATTTTAGCAGTGCCGTAATTTTTTTATTGCGGTGCCTGCTTAGAAATAACGGAGGGCAAAATCTATGGAAAAACTTAACAGAAGTCTTTTGACTAACGGCTTTAAATTTAACGATTCCCTTATAATCGGCAACAGGGAAAAACTGCCTGAAAAGGTAATTCAGTTCGGCGAAGGCAACTTTCTTCGTGCTTTCGTAGACTATATGTTCGACTGCCTTAATGCAGAAGGCAAGTTCGGCGGCGGCATCACTCTTATCCAGCCCATTCCCGGCGGCGATATGATAAGAGACTTTATTAATGAACAGGAAGGTCTTTATACTCTTATTGCAAGAGGCAATGAAAACGGCGAAAAGGTTGTAAACACACGTCTTATCACTTCAGTAAACCGTTGTATCAACCCCTATGAAAATCTTGACGTTTATAATGAATGTGCTAAAAACCCCGAGCTTCGCTATGTTGTTTCAAACACAACCGAAGCAGGTATTACATATAAGCCCGAGGCTTACACAGAAGAAAAACCTCAGAACACCTTCCCTGCTAAGGTTTGTAACTTCCTTAATCAGAGATATAAGGCTTTTGACGGCGACAAGTCAAAGGGTCTTGTTTTCATCCCCTGTGAGCTTATCGACGACAACGGCAAGGCTCTTAAGGAATGTGTTCTTAAATATGCAAACGACTGGGCTTTAGGCGCAGACTTCATCGACTGGGTAGAAACAGCTTGTACATTTACTTCTACACTTGTTGACAGAATAGTTACAGGTTATCCCAGAACAGAGGTTGAAGAGCTTAAGGAACAGTTCGGCTACATTGACAACGTAATCGACACAAGCGAAATCTTCCACACATGGGTTATCGAAGGTCCCGCTTCACTTGCCGAAGAGCTTCCCTTCAATCAGATCGGTCTTAATGTAATCTTCACAGACAACGTTAAGCCTTATAAGAAGAGAAAGGTTAGAATTCTTAACGGCGCACACACATGCTCTGTTTTAGGCGCATACCTTGCAGGCCACACAATCGTAAGAAAGATGATGGCTGATCCCGATATTATTAAATATCTTGAAATCGCTCTTAATGACGAAATTATGCCTGCTCTTACAGACCTTGACTATGACGATCTTAAGGCTTTCGCAGACGCTGTTTTCGACAGATTTAAGAACCCCTTCATCGACCACAAAATTCTTGACATCTCTCTTAACTCAACATCTAAGTTCAGAGCAAGAGTTCTTCCCACAATTAAGGAATATTTGGCTCTTAAGGGCAGCCTTCCCAAGGTATTGACATTCTCATTTGCAGCTTATGTTGCTTTCTATAACGGAACAGAAATCAAGGACGGCGCACTTATAGGCAAGAGAATAATTGACGGCGCAGAAGAAGAATATCCTATCAAGGATGACGCAGCTGTTTTGGAAACATATGCGGCTCTTAATGCAGCAAACGATGCTAAGACACCTGAAGGCGCAGCTGCCATTATCAAGGCTGTTTGTGCAAACACAAGCTTCTGGGGCGAGGACTTAAATGAAATCGAAGGCTTTGCAGACATCTGCTCAGACTATCTCTATAAGCTTTCAACAGAGGCTCCTGCAGACGTTATAAAGAGTATTCTTTAATTGACTTTTAAAGAGGAGGAAATTATGGAAAAATATATTAAGCTTAATCCTAATGACAATGTAGTAGTTGCCATTGCCGATATAGCCGAGGGCGAGGTAATCTGCGGTGTTAAAGCCGCAGAGCCTATCGCAAGAGGTCACAAAATGACTCTTGTGGAGGTTCCCGAAGGCGAAAACATTATTAAATACGGCTACCCTATCGGTCACACCACCGAAACAGTAGCCCCCGGCAAGTGGATTCATTCACACAACCTTAAAACAAATTTAAGCTCAACTCTCGAATATACATATAACCCCAAGCTTAAGGATATTCCCGTTACGAGAAACGACAAGTTTATGGGCTATGTACGTAAAAACGGCGAGGTTGGCATAAGAAACGAAATTTGGATTGTAAATACCGTAGGCTGTGTCAACGGCGTTTCAAACGCAATCGTTAATATGGCAAACAAGAAATTTGCCGGAAGAAACATTGACGGTATTCATAACTTTGTTCACCCCTACGGCTGCTCACAGTTAGGCGAGGATCAGGAAAATACCCAAAAGCTTCTTGCCGGAATGGTAAGACACCCCAACGCAGCAGGCGTTTTGGTTTTAAGCTTAGGCTGTGAAAACAACAACGTAGACGAATTTAAGAAGGTTTTGGGCGAATATGACCCGGAAAGAGTTAAGTTCTTAATCGTTCAGGAGCATGAGGACGAGCTCAGCGCAGCTATGGACATTCTCGAAGAGCTTGTAACCTATGCAGAAGGCTTTAAGCAGGAAGAGGTTCCCGTAAGCAAGCTTGTTATAGGTCTTAAGTGCGGCGGCTCGGACGGTCTTTCCGGCATTACAGCCAACCCCTTAATCGGCAGAATTTCAGATATTATGGTTGCCAACGGCGGTAAAACAGTTCTTTCGGAGGTTCCCGAAATGTTCGGCGCAGAAACCATTCTTATGGACAGATGCCAGACGAAGGATCTTTTCGATCAGACAGTAAGCCTTGTAAACAACTTTAAGGAATATTTCTTAAGCCACGGTCAGCCCGTAGGCGAAAACCCCTCACCCGGAAACAAAAAGGGCGGTATTACAACTCTTGAGGACAAGTCTCTCGGCTGTACTCAAAAGGGCGGAACATCAAACGTTCAGGGCGTTCTTCTTTACGGCGACAAGGTTCAAAACACAGGTCTTAACCTTCTTCAGGGTCCCGGAAACGACATCGTTGCTATCAGCGGAATGATGGCAAGCGGCTGTCACCTTATCCTCTTCTCAACAGGCAGAGGAACCCCCGTAGGCTCACCTGTTCCCACAGTCAAAATTGCCACAAACTCCGACCTTGCAGGCAGAAAGCCCAACTGGATCGACTGGAACGCAGGCAGACTTGTTGAGGACAAGGAAATGGATTCATATGCAGAAGAATTTTTCGAATATATATTAGACGTTGCTTCCCACAGGAAGGAAACAAAGAACGAAATTAACGGCTACCGTGAAATCGCTATATTTAAAAACGGTGTAACATTGTAAATAATTTTATAAAGGAGGAATTATCAAATGGGTTTTATTGATGAAAACTTTTTGTTAAAAACAGAAACAGCTAAAAAGCTCTTTAATGATTATGCAAAGGCTGAGCCTATTTTCGACTTCCACTGCCACCTTAATCCTCAGGAAATTTATGAAAACAAGACTTATAAGTCAATTACAGAGGTTTGGTTGGGCGGCGACCACTATAAGTGGCGTGCTATGAGAAGCTGCGGAGTTCCCGAAGAATATATTACAGGCAAGGAAACATCCGATTTCGAGAAATTCGAAAAATGGGCTGAAACCCTTCAGTATGCAATCGGCAACCCCCTCTACCACTGGACACACCTTGAGCTTCAGCGTTTCTTCGGTATCTACAAGCCCTTAACAAAGGCTACCGCTAAGGAAATTTTTGACGAGTGCAACGCAAAGCTTGCTACTGAGGACTTCACCTGCCGCCGTCTTGTTGAGCGTTCAAATGTTAAAATCGTTAACACAACAGACGACCCTGCTGATGATTTAGGCTATCATAAGCTCATCAAGGCTGACCCCACAATGAAGTTCAACGTATTCCCCGCTTTCAGACCCGACAAGGCTCTTAACCTTACAGCGGATATCTTCCCTCAGTATTTAATCGACTTAGGCAAGACAGAGAATATCGAAATCAAGACTTTTGCTGACCTTAAGACAGTTTTAGGCAAGAGAATTGACTACTTCGTTTCTATGGGATGTACAGCTTCCGACCATGCTTTCACATATGTTCCCTGTGTAAGAGCTACAGACGCAGAGCTTGACGCAATTTTAGCCAAGGCTGCTAAGGGCGAAGCCGTAACTAAGGAAGAAGCAGACAAATACAGAACAGAACTTATGGTATTCTTAGGCGCTGAATATGCTAAGAACAATATGGCTATGGAAATTCATATGAACATTAAGCGTGACAACAACACATTTATGTTCAAGAAAATGGGTCCCGACACAGGCTTTGACTGTATTTCTGACTGGTCAAGCGCAGAAGGCTTAACAAATCTTTTAGACCTTCTCAATGCAGACGGAAATCTTCCCAAAACTATCCTTTTCGCAGGCAACCCCGCCGACAACCAGGTTATAGGAACAATCTTGGGCTGCTTCCAGTCAAGCACAGCCGCTTCAAAGATTCAGTTCGGTACAGCTTGGTGGTTCAATGACAATATCGACGGTATGGAAGCTCAGATTAAGTGTCTCGGCAACTTAGGCGTTTTAGGCAAGTTCATTGGTATGCTTACAGACAGCCGTTCCTTCCTTTCCTATCCCCGTCATGAATACTTCCGCCGTATCCTCTGCAACATCTTCGGTCAGTGGATTGAGGACGGATGGTATGCAAATGACATCGAATTTGTAGGTCAGATGGTTAAGGATATTTGCTACGGCAATGCTTTCAACTACTTCCAGCCCAAAATCGATAAATAATTTATTAAGCTGATTATTAAGGCGCTCTCGATTGAGGGTGCCTTTTTTATATTATAAATACATACGCAAAAAAGCAGCTCCCTTTTTTAGGAAGCTGCTTCAAAGCTTTAATAAATTTTATTTAATTGTGATTTCGCTGAATTTAGCTGTATTGTAGTTGTCTATATCGTTGTTTACCTTGTTTGCATCAGCTGCAAAACCTATAAGAACGCTGTCCTTCATATCCACAGTTCTTGATCCAACCTCAGTCCATGTCTTGCCGTAGGCTGAAATATAGGCTGTAAATGTGTCGCCGTTTCTGACAAGCTTAAGATAATAGCCGCTGTAGTTGTCATAATCCTTAAAGGCTATGTCCTTAACAAGGGCAACTCCGCTTTCCTCAGCTGCGTCAAGGGAGTCAAGGTTTTCATCGATTAAGTCAAACTCTCCCCCTGTCTCATATCTGCAGACAAGATAAGCGCCGAAAGCGTTTCTGTAATAGGTTACGTCCTTGCCTGAGCTTACACTGTATTCCTTCCACTCATAAGCCTTTGTGTGGGAAATGCCCAAAGCCACTGCCTTTGAGTCGGGGTCTGCTGTTTCTCTTATCATAACACCTGAGAAAGCGTGGTTGTCAACGGGAGTAATATAGTCAAGCTTGGCTGTGATTGAGCCGTTGCCGTTAAGTGTCTTATAAACATAGTGGAAGTTATCCTCTGTGCCGGAGATTTTGCCGGAGCCCTTAACAACAAGCTCGCCGTTAAGCATATAGCCTACGCCGGGAACATTGGGTGAACCTATGTCGGCGGTTGTATAGCCGTCTATCTTATTGTCGCAGTTTGCATGAACTGTAATTTTGTCAGACTGTGTCTGGTTGCCCTGCTTGTCGGTCGCCTTAACTGAAATACTGTAGGAACCGTCTGCAAGGGTATAGCTTGCTTCATAAGGCGCCTTTGTAGCTGTGGAAACAAGCTCGTCGCCTAAATAGAAGTCAACCTTTTCAATTCCCTCATCGTCCTGAGCGTCTGCCGTAATCGTAAAGGGAAGATTTGCGGTAACAAAGGCATTGTTTTCGTGGCTTGAAATTGAAACTGTGGGGTTAGAGGGAACATATTCCATATCCACGATTGAATTTAAGTAGTTCTCTATATTTGCATATCCGTTTGAAGCGATTTCCGCACTGTCCTTTGAGTTGTTGGGGTCTAAGCCGTTTTCAAGCTCCCAGCTGTCGGGAATACCGTCCTTGTCTGTGTCCCAGTCTGCGTCACGGTAAACAGGCTCGGTATAGGGCAGTCCCCCTACCTCCTCGTGTCTGTTTGCGAAAACGCCTGTGCCGTTTTTAACCTCGTTTAATATACGGGCGTCAAGGGCGTCTCTCTTGGGATATGTTGCCCCTGCTTTGGCTACAACCTCTTCATAGGCTGTCTCTGCGTCTGTTGTTCTCAGAGCCTCGGCAGATGTTCCGTCCATTTCGAACTCTGTGTCCACAATAGTGGTTGTAGGTGCAGCTGCATCGCTGACCTTAATTCCCAGTGAGTTGTCTGCGGTAACCTCGTCGTTGCCCTCCAAAACGTTTCCGTTTACATAGAACCAGCCTGGCTTGTTGCCTTCGCCTGCATCGATAATCTGATTTTCAACGGTGTCTCTTGTTCCGGGACCGGGCTTAAGGTAGTTGTTTATAAAGTTGGTTTCGCTTCTGCCGCCGCCGTAACAGCCGTTAAAGCCCCAGTTGTAAATAACGTTGTTTCTCATATCGAAAAGAGCGATATGGTCGTTGTCGTCAGCTTCCGGAGTACCGCCGCCCATACGGGGATTTCTTGAGGTGTGGTTGGCTATAAGGTTGTGGTGGTATGTGGTGTTTACGCCGCCCATAATTGCGCCGTAGCCGTGACGTCCTTTAGTATGACCGCTCATAGTAAGGCTTTCGGCAATAATGCTCCACTGAACAGTCATATTCTGCGCACGGTAGATTGACATTGTTTCGTCAGTTGACCAGCTTGTGGAAAGGTGGTCAATCATAACATTTCTTGAGGATCTGCCCCAAATAGCGTCCATAGAGTCTCCGGCATAAATATTGTCAGCGCCGGGACGGAAACGCATATATCTTATAATTACGTTTTCACAGTTGCTTATGTTTGTTTCAAAGCCGTAAACGGTTATGCCGTCGCCCGGTGCGCTTTGACCGGCAATTGTAATGTTTTTGCCCTTTATATAAAGGGTGTCTTTAAGCTCGATAACACCTGAAACATTAAAGACGATAATTCTGTTGTTTCCGCTGACAGCGTCACGAAGAGTGCCTTTAATGGGTGTGTCTGTGTCGGGGTCATAGTCCTCAAGGCTTGTAACGATATAAACCTCGCCCCCTCTGCCGCCGCTGGTAAACCTTCCGCCGCCCTCTGCTCCCGGGAAAGCAAGTAAATCAGAAGGATAGGCGCACTCCACCCTGTTAAAGCCGTCTGAAGCGGCTTCGTCCTCGGCAGAGCAGCTTATAACCCCTAAGCTCAGGGTCATAACACCTGCCATAAAC
>JAJBVU010000331.1 GCA_020859645.1 Eubacterium sp.
GTTTATCAAAATGAAGGTGAAATAAGTTGAAATTTATTACTGTCTGCTTTTCAAGCTGTTTCCCCACAGAGCCAGTTCTGATAGAATGGGAATCAGAGAACGTACCGAATCGGTTATTTCATATTCAACCCGAATGGGAACCTCCATATATTCACTTCTTTTTACAAGTCCGTCTTGTTCAAGCTCTTTTAATGACTTGGCAAGCATTGTGTTGGAGATACCGCTCATTTTTCGTTTGAGATCATTATATCTGGTTGCACCGTCATTCGCCAGTGAACACAAAATAGAAATTTTCCATCTTCCGCCTATGGCATTCATAGCCTTTTGTAAAGGACAAAGCGTTGTACAAGGGCAAATATGTTCTTTCACCATTTTATTTCCTCCTAAATAAGTTTTTTATTACTTGCTCCGCAAAATTTGCGTAGTTGACATAAATATATTTCACTATTATAATAGTAATATAGCAGATAACAAATTAAGAGTAAAGCATTTTTTAGGAGTTAAAGCTAATATCATATAAAAATCGGAGGAGATTACTGTGAAAAAATCAAAAGCGGTTGTGCGCTATTTATCTAAATCAGGCAATACAAAAAAACTGGCAGATGCAATTGGGAAAGCTGTGGGTGTTAAGGCAGAACAGATTCCCACACCGGTCACCGGCAAGGTGGATATTCTGTTTTTGGGTGCTTCTGTTTACTGGGGAGGCATAAGCTCTGAAGTTAAGAAATATATACACACGTTAGACAAAGATAAAGTCGGAAAGGTTGTGGTATTTTCTACATCGGCACTTACAGAAAGGGCATTTCCTCAAATTCAAAAATTATTGCAGGACAAGGGCATACCTGTTGAAAGCAAAAATTTTTATTGCAGGGGAGAATTTACAGTGCTTCATAAAGGGCATCCGAACCAAGATGATTTAAAGGCTGCAGAAAAGTTTGCGGCAGGGATTATTTAAATAAAGAATACAGCTATGGATCATTTTGTAAATATACTTGTTAAATTATTTGTCTTTTTATCACGCTTCGTCCCTGTCTTATCAAAAATGGGGTTAACGGAATACAGAAGCTTTGGGAATTTTGAGAAAGACCCAAAGCTTTACATATTGTTAGTGGGATATAACGGAGCAGAGAATACCGGTGCAGATATACGAACAGCGGAAATCGTGAAGCAGCTTACACAGCGGATCGGCAAAGAAAATTTGCAAATTTCCGTTATGACACTTGACAAGAAAAATCTTCGCTGTTATTTTGATGCCGATGTAAGGCTTATTCGTTTCAGTTCTGTGTTTTTTATTGATGTATTTAGGGCATGCTGTGCAAATCAGGCTGTTATATTGTGTGAGGGTTCAACTCTAAAAAGCAAGTTTGCCAATGCGCTTACCTTGTATTTTTGCGAAGCGGCAGGAATTATGAAAGTTCAGCATAAGCCATGTATAGCCTATGGTTCGGAAGCAGGCGATATGGACTTATTTTTAGAACGCACTGTCAAAAAGCTCTGTTCTGATACTTATTTTATTGCCAGAACCCAAAATTCATTGAAGCGTATACAGGCATTGGGGCTTAAAGGTCATTTAGGCACAGATGCTGCTTGGAAATTTGACAGTACCTCTCATACTGAGTGGGCAGCCGAACGTCTTAGGCAGTCGGGTTGGGATGGTGGAAAACCTCTTTTGGGCATTGCTCCGATTAACCCATTTTGGTGGCCTGTGAAGCCTTCTCTTTTAAGGTGGCTTAAATCTAAAATTACAGGTGATAAGTCCCTGCAGTTTCAATTATGGTATTTTTTCAGTTACTCTAAGCAGAGACAGCGGCAGTTTGAAAATTATTTGAGTGGAATTGCTTCGGCGTTAAATGAATTTGCGGCAAAATATTCCTGCCATACTGTAATTTTGGGAATGGAACGGCTTGACACAGATGCCTGTGACAGACTGAAGGAAAAGCTTAAAGATCCGGCTTCTGTTTTTTTATCGTCAGACTATAATGGCTTTGAAATGGCTGCTTTATTAAGGCAGCTGTCAATGCTTGTTACTTCAAGATATCATGCACAGGTGCTGTCTATGGAAACAGGTGTTCCGAGCATTGCAGTTTCTATGGATGAGCGTTTGGACAATATTATGGAGGAAACGGATATGTATCGGCATCAGCTTCTTCACGCAGATGACAATGAGCTTGCCGTAAAGCTTGCGCAGGCTTTGAAGTATATACAGTCAAACCGAGAAAATATACAATACAAAACCGGGCATAGGCTTGATGATTATAAAAACAGACTTGATGAAATGGGAGATTTTTTGGTGGAAAGGCTTTTTTCATAAAAAGTACAGCGGCAGGGAGGTGACAGCTTACGTATAATATATTTATTACCGGAACAACCGGATTTTTGGGAACGGAAATCGTCTCCGAAATTATGCAGACAACCGATGCTGTTGTCTACGGCTTAGTCAGAGCCGCTTCATACTCCGAAGCTGTAACTGTACTGTTAAATCTTTGGTATAGGCGTTCTGAACTTAAAGACAATATCGGCAGCCGAATAATACCCGTAACGGGGGACATTGCCGAAACAAATTTAGGTATGTCAAATGCCGACCGTAAAAGGCTGATACACAGCACCGATTATATAATTCACACTGCCGCGTTAACAGGCATAAATCACTGCCGTGAACAGTTTTGGAACGTAAACGTAACAGGCACAAAGAATGTTTTGAATTTTGCCGAAGAAATACAGTCCGACCATACTTTAAAGCTCTTTGCATATATATCCACAGCTTATACGGCAGGAAAAAGAAAGGGCTTAATCAAAGAGGATTTTCCGGTAAACAGCGGCTTTTCAAGTTTTTATGAGGAAAGCAAGTTTGAAGGGGAGCTGCTTGCCATAAAGGCAATGAAGCGGTTTCCTGTTTCGATTTTTCGCCCGGGACAAATAGTGGGAGATTCAAGGACAGGCTATGTAAAAAGCTTCAATACTCTCTACTATCCTTTGAAACTGTATTTAAAAGGGCAGATTAACACTTTTCCTATAAGAAAATCAATGCGTATTAATATGATACCCGTTGACTATGCTGCCCGTGCTGTTGTGCGAATAACTCTCAGTGGCGGTGCCGAAGGAAAAATATTTCACTTAACCGCTCCTCATTCTGTACAGCCCACTGCTGAGGAGCTTATCTGCACTGTAAGAAAATGGGCGGAGAAAAATCTTAACATACGCTTGAAAAAGCCTCTGTTTTTGTCTGTTCCCTTTCTTGAAAAAATCGGAGCACACTATAATCTGTCAAAACATAAAAGGTTTAAAAAGAATACTTTTGCAAATATGGTCTCTTTAGCCCCTTATTTTTCCGAGAATAAAATATTCGATATAGCCAATACAGAGAGTTTTATGGGAGAATACAGCTTAGATTTAAGCTCATATCTGCCGAAGCTTTTGAACTATGCTGCTGACAGAAGCTTTCTTAACGACAACGGAAGAACAGTATTTGAACAGATAATGTTTTTCTTTAACAGACGTAATGCACCTGTTAAATATTATGATGTGACAGCTGAGGGTATAGCCGAAAGAAATGCTTCTTATGTCAGTGAGCAAATTAAGCTTACTCTAAAGGCTCTTCAGGCTCTCGGCATAGGTTTGGGCAGCAAAGTCGCTGTCAGCGGAATTAACAGCGTCTCATACTTTGCTTTAGACACTGCCATAGGCTTGTCGGGGGCAGTCAGTGTTCCATTGTATTATACAACTCCTGCCGATGAGTTAGATGAACTGCTTGAAAAAAGCAAAGTACAATACTTTTTTGTGGGAGACATACGAATTTTATCCCATATAAGTCAAATGAAATTTAAAGGAAGTATAATTTCATTTGCAGAAAATGCCGCTCTTTCCTATGATTCACGTTTAATATCGTGGGAGCAGTTTCTCTCACTCGGAAAAGACCGAAGTATAATACCTGTGAAGGTTTCCTATAATGACAGGGCAACACTCCGTTATACCTCCGGAACAACAGGCAGTTCCAAAGCCGTAACCTTTACCCACGCTCAGCTTAGGTGGATGGCTGAAACCATGGCTTCTCTTCTTAGCTTCAAAAGCCGAACAAAGCCTGCGGTTTATTTGTCATTTTTGCCTATGAGCCATGTTGTAGAGGGGATTTTGGGGGCTTATACTCCTTACTATCTCGGTTCGCCTGTATCACTTTATTTTCTCAATGATTTTAACAGGCTTGCGGAAATATTGCCGAAGGTTCGTCCCACAATTTTCTTCTCCGTTCCCAGATTTTATGAAAAGCTTTGGGACAGATTAGCTGAAACCGGATTCGGGAAGCTTTATATTTCTGCCGAAAATCCGCTTATAAAGAGTACACTGGGGCATATAATTAAAAAAATTCTTCTTAAGAAAGCCGGTTTGGACAGGTGCTCTCAGCTTATAGTAGGCTCTGCTCCGGTCAGCCAAAAACTTTTGGAGAATTTCAGAGAGTTAGGCATAGAAATTCACAATGCTTACGGCTTAACCGAAGCCCCTCTGATTACACTGAACCGACAGGGAGAAAATGACATTTCCACAGTGGGAACACCTCTTCCCGAAACCAATGTAATATTTGCAGATGACGGCGAAATAATGGTGAGCGGTCCTCAGGTTGCCGGGGAGTATGACGGCGGTAATTCAGCTTTTCTGCATACGGGAGATTTGGGAGATTTTACGGAAAAGGGACATCTGCAAATTATTGGGCGAAAAAAAGAAATTTTGATTAACTCCTATGGGAAAAATATAAATTTACAAAAGGTTGAAACTCTTTTAAGGGATATTCCCGAAATCAGCGAGGCTGTACTGATAGGAGAGAAAAAGCCTTATTGTACCGCATTGCTTTGGCAGGAAAATAACTCCGTACTTGATGAAAAAACATTGAGCGCCGCTGTCAGAGCAGTCAATGAAAAGCTTTCGCACCCTGAACAAATAAAAAGGTATGCCCTTATGGCGGATCCGTTGAAAATTTCCTCCGGAGAGCTTACACCTAATTTGAAAATCCGCCGAAATAATATAGCCGAGATTCATAAGCAGACAATTGACGGTCTTTATGCTGCCAAAGCAATCTCTGCAGGGAGAGTAATTTTTATAGGAGTGCTGTAATGAACAAACTTATTTATAAAATATTGTCCGGAAGGTTTGGTGCATATCTTGAAATAAGAATACTTATGCGACAGACTGCCAAAGCCTTTGGAGTAAGACCGCCTAAAACCTGTGGAATTTCCGGCAAAGAGATGCTGAAGCTTTATGCCCGGTTTACGGCAAGTGAAGCTATGAGGCTAATTCAAAACGGTTATGATACTGATATTTTGCAGCAAAAGCTGTATAATATGGCATATAATCTGGGGAGCCGTCTGCGGCAATGGCTTAAGCCTAAAAATAAGCAAGAGTGTTTTGCTGTAATTAAACTGCTTTATAACAATATAGGAATTGTGATAAATGAGGAAGCTTTGGGACAGTTTCGTATAGAAAAATGCTTTTTCAGTGCCTGTTATACACCTGAAATCTGTGCTGTTATCTCTGCTGCGGATAAAGGTATTTTTGCGGGAATTTATAATGGCGGAAGACTTAATTTCTGTCATCGTATTACAGAGGGGTATAATGAATGCTTGGCAAATTTTACTGACAAAAGAGAGGGCGGTTAATGTGAGAAAAGCAATTGTAATAGGTTCAGGTGCGGGAGGGGCTATGGCGGCAAAGGAGCTTCAGGGAGATTTTCAGGTAACAATATTGGAATCGGGAAATGAATTTAAGCCCTTCGCCTTTAATATAGACAAGCTTGCCAAACTGAGAAAAACAGGGCTGTTTCTTGATGAACGAATGATTTCAATGCTCTTTCCGGCTATGCGTGTCCGAAAGGCTTCTTCAGGTATGGTGCTGGTCAACGGCATATGCACAGGGGGTTCAACCGCACTTTCCACAGGCAGTGCTCTTAGATGTGATAACAGCCTTATAAAACTGGGCATCGATTTGGACAAAGAATTTGAGGAACTTTCCGAAGAAATACCTCTGTCTTATAACCATGAACAATATTGGTCGCCAACAACGAAAGCGCTCTATAATGCGTGTGAGCAGTTAGGCTTTGAGCCTAAGCCTGCCGGAAAAATGATTGACTTTGAACGCTGCGTTCACTGCGGGCATTGTGTACTCGGCTGCCCGATAGGGGCAAAATGGGACAGCCGCCGCTTACTGTCGGAAAGCATTGCCAAAGGAGCGGTTTTAAAAACAGGCTGCAAGGTGACAAAGCTGGGTATAGACCGAAAAAACAAAAAAGTGCATACCGTTTATGTAAAGGAAAAAGGAAAGAAAAAGACCTACAGCGCAGATTTAATCATATTAGCCGCCGGAGGGCTGAACACGCCTGTTATTTTAAACAGTTCCGGCATAAGCTGTGAAAATACTCTGTTTGTTGATCCTGTGCTTTGTGTTGCCGCACCCTACAAAAAAGCAGAACAGGACAGACATTTTCCCATGCCCTTTCTTATGCAGAGAAACGGCTATATGCTGTCGCCTTATATGGATTATTTAAGCTTTTTCTTCAATAAGGCTTGGCGGCTGCCCTCTGATAACATTTTAAGTATAATGATAAAGCTTTCGGATTCCTCCTTCGGCTCAAGCCTCAGTCGAAAGACCGAAAAAGAACTGACTGCTGCAGATAAGGAAAGACTGACAGCCGGTGTTTCCGACTGTAAAGCAATTCTCGGCAAAATGGGTATTTCCGAAAAGAATATGTTCTTGGGAACAGTCAATGCCGGCCACCCCGGCGGAATGATGCCATTGACTTCCGAAGAATCAAGAAGCCTTCACAACAATCGTCTGCCTGAAAACCTGTACATAGCCGATGCTTCAATATTGCCTGATTCTATGGGAAATCCTCCTATTTGGACAATTCTTGCCCTGTCAAAACGCATAGCAAAGGTATGCAAAAATAACCAAGCTTTTTGAAAAGTCTTTTCGGAAAAAACAGAAATACCTTATCTTCCCCCGATATTCGGTGCTGTATTGTGCAGAGGTATTCCGACGGAAAGTATATAAACAACGGGCATTTTACTGCTGTAAAGGAGATGTGATTCCGTTGGAAATTTTTGCTGATTAAATACAGGATTTAATAACTGCAAAATCTTGGGAGACTCTGTAAAAAGCTTCAGCACAAAAAGAAAAAAATATGAGCCTTGCATACATATAAAGTTTGCTTTATCAAATATTAAAAAAATAAATGTAAGATATTATCTGCTAACCAAAAAATATAAAGGACTGTCAGGTTAAATTGCCTTTCAGTCCTTGATTTATGTAAAATTAATGTTCTGATTAAGGATCGGCTTTTAAAATTGCATCAAAAGCCTTATAAGTATTGCGATAAAGATTATGCCGCCGATAAGGCTGATAATAGTGTAATTTAATGACTTCTTAGGTTTTGTTCATTATTTTGTCTGTAATCTTTGGGTGTACACAGGTATAGCTCTTTGAATTTTTTTGTGTAATAGGCAGGAGAGTCGAAGCCGCACTCACCGGCTATTTCGGTGATTGATTTTGTCGGCTCGGAACTCAGTATATCCGCACTTTGCATAAGTCTGTATTTTACAAGATACTGAACAGGAGATTCTCCTATTGTCCGCTTAAAGCAGCGCAGAGCCTCACGTTCGCTGATGCCGGAGATTGCGGCTATATCCGAAAGTGTGACTTCACCTGAAAAATTTGTATGAATATACTTAAGCATTTCGGCTATACGAAGGGAATCTGTGCTTTTGGGAGTATTGGGTTCTAACAGGTATGGTTTGAGCTGTTTGTAAATAATCATCAATATGAGAGAAAGTTTTTCCCTTACGGTAAATTCATATCCGAAAGCATCTGTTTTCAATGCCTGAAAGGCTTCGGAAAAGAGGTTGGCAGTTTGTGAGTTATCTCTGTTTAAAATTATACAGGAAAACCGGCTGCACTCGGTTATGGGTGCAATATATTTTAAAGCAAAGGAGGAATCGGGGCTGCCGGTAATTAAAAGGGGCGAAAAAACAAGTGACTGAAGCTCACAGTAAGGGCTTCCCCAAGCTGTGTGAAGTGCATTGGCATTTATAACAGCCAGTTCTCCTTCGTGAACGTTAAAATGCTCTGACAGCACCTGAAGCTGCATAGTGCCCTTTTTTATATAAATTACCTCTATTTCCTCGTGCCAATGCCACAAAATTAAGTCCTCAATGGAATCCTTATGAGTCGATTCATATCCGGCGCATGGAAACGCCTGTGTTCCGTGTGGAAGAAGCTCTTTATTTGTGCTGTTTACGTTCAGGCCGCATTTTTGAAGTGCCATACATTCATTCTCCATTTAAAAGGTCGGTTTTGTTATATTATTCGTCGCTGATGTGATTTTATATATCATTATCAGTCGGTATAATTATATCATAAAGAATAAAAGCTATCAATAAATATTTTTCGATATGGTAAAGAGAAAAATATTTTTAAATACGGGAGGAGATTACAGTGAAAATCAGAAATGAATATCAGATTGCACTTTTTAAAAATGCGGTTGTCCAATGCAGCGGATATGTAGCTTTGGTTGATGCAAAAACCGGCAGAGAATATGATTTAAAGGATAATTCTGTTTTGACAGAAGCATTGGCAAGGCTTGTTTTGGACTATGACGAAGCCCTTGAGCTTTTTGTTACAAGACGTGAAGATGTGGGAATTATGATTGAGCTTATGGACTGTCTTTCTCGTGAGGAAAAAGATATTTTATCAAAAAAAGCTTCATAAGGAGGGCAATACATATGAGAGCGGATTATCATATTCACGGCAGTTTCAGCGATGATTCGGTTTATGAGCCGGAGCAGATTGTAAAAGATGCCGCTGCTATGGGGCTTGATGAAATTTGCTTTACGGATCACGTTGATTACGGAGTAAAAAAGGACTGGGACGAACCGGGAGAAATGCTTTACAGAAAGGGAGGTTTCAGTGAGCCTGAACAAATGGCGCTTGCAAACGTTGACTATCCGACCTATTATGAAACAATATTGAAATTGAAGAAAGAATATTCCGAAAAAATAAATATAAAGCTGGGTCTGGAGTTCGGAATGCAGCTGCACACAATAGAAAAATACGAAAGGCTTTTCAGGCAGTATCCTTTTGATTTTATAATTCTTTCAGTTCACGAAATAGATGATAAGGAATTTTGGAATCAAGATTTTCAGAAAAGCCATACCCGTCGGGAGTGTTACGAAAGATATTATGAGGATATGTTATATTTGGTTCGGCACTTTCATAATTACAGCGTTTTGGGGCATATGGATTTAATCAAACGCTATGACTTGGAAGGCTGCTATCCCTTTGAGAAAACAAAGCCTCTTGTCAGGGAGATTCTGAAAACAGTAATTGCCGACGGAAAGGGAATTGAAATCAACACATCCTCTCATCGGTACGGCTTAAAAGACAGTATGCCTTCAAAGAAAATTTTAGAACTGTACAGAGATTTAGGCGGACGTATTATCACAATCGGAAGCGACAGCCACAAGCCCGAACATTTGGGAGCCTTCATAGATGAAACAAGGGAATATCTTATGTCTTTGGGTTTTAAGGAATACTGCACATTTGAAAAAATGCAGCCCTTGTTTCGTAAGCTTTAAATGTGTCTGTATTCGGAGGGTGTCTTCCCCAAATATTTTTTGAATGTTTCGGCATAGTAGCTTGCACCGGAGAAGCCTGTCATCAGAGATATTTCCGTTATTGTAAGGTCTGTATTTTTCAAAAGCTCTATGCTTTTGTTTATCCGGTATTGATTTAAATAAACCACAGGGGATTTGCCGAAATAGCGGGCAAAAAGCTTACAGCATTTGCTTTGACCTACGGCACCGGCTTCGGCTATATCGGCAAGCGAAAGCTTTTCGGCATAATTCTTTTGAATAAAGTCAACCATATTTCGGGTTATGTCAAGATCAGCACTTTCCTTTTGGCTGCCGTTGTTTTTAAAGGTAAGATTTTCCCATAGCAAAGCCCAAATCTCAAAAAATGCTGTCTGAGTTCTGAGAGGAAGAGTTTTTGTATTTTTCAGCTCATATATATTTTTTATAAGCTCTGTCACTCTGTTTTGCCATAAAACCTGAGAATCGAGAAAAATATAGGGAAGATCCGTACAGCGAATAACAGGCATAACAAATTCATATTCAAATGAGGAAGAAACACACAAAAGAGACGGATTAAGACGCATACAGATGTAAACGCACTCTTTTCTCATAACAGAATAATTTGAATGAAGCTGACGGGAGTTTACGAAAATCCCCTGACCTTCCTTCATATGAATTTTTTCACCGTTCACAGTGTATATCATTTCGCCTTCCAAAATAACGGTTATTTCAATATCCTCGTGCCAGTGTCCCGGAAATTCAAAGCCGGGAAAAAGCGACAGATATGTTTTGTTTATGTATATAGGATAATCGGGAAGGCTGTAATAAATTTCTTCGGAGCGGTCATCATAAATTTCCACATTTCTGATAACTACGTCAGAAGGATAATTTTTGCCGTTGACATTTACAATCATATTAAAACCTCGCAGTATTGTTATAGAATCCGGCAGTAATTTGGTAGAAATAGTAAATTTTGTGCAATATAATTATATCATAAACCAAAAC
>JAJBVU010000307.1:0-5151 GCA_020859645.1 Eubacterium sp.
AGAGTATAATATAGATTGTGTATTCAACATTTTTATTAGCCGACGGCGGTAATGGATGTTGGATTTTATGTTTTTGTAACCTTGTTACAGGAGGACGAATATTTATGCAAAACGAATGGAGAGGCTTTGTAAAAGGAAGCTGGAACAGAGAAATCGACGTAAGAGATTTTATACAGAGAAATTATACGCCATATGAGGGGGATGAAGAATTTCTTCAGCCGCCTACTGACAAAACCGAAAAGCTTTGGGCTGAGGTTCTTGACCTTATGGCTCAGGAGAGAGCCGCAGGGGGAGTTTTGGATATGGACACAAAGGTTGTGTCTACAATAACATCTCATCCGGCGGGATATATCGATAAAGACCTTGAAACAATTGTAGGGCTTCAGACAGAAAAGCCTTTAAAAAGAGCCTTTATGCCCAACGGCGGAATAAGAGTTGCGGTAAAAGCCTGTGAGGATCACGGCTATAAGGTAGATGAGCAGCTTGTGAATTTTTATAAAAAATACCGCAAGACCCACAATGACGGCGTTTTCGATGCTTATACCCCCGAAATGAGAGCCTGCCGTTCAAGCCATATTATTACGGGTCTGCCCGACGCCTACGGCAGAGGAAGAATTATAGGCGACTACCGCAGAATTGCCCTTTACGGCGTTGACAGACTTATTGAGGACAAGGAAAGCTGGAAGAACCATTCAAGGGTTATAATGTATGCGGACGTTATAAGAAACAGAGAAGAGGTTTCAGAGCAGATTAAGGCTCTTAAGGAGCTTAAGGAGCTGGGCAGCCTTTACGGCTTTGATCTTTCACGCCCTGCGGAAAACGTTAAGGAAGCTATACAATGGCTTTATTTCGGCTATTTGGCAGCGGTTAAGAGTCAGAACGGCGCAGCTATGAGCCTTGGCAGAACCTCAACCTTCCTTGATATTTATGCCGAGAGAGATCTTGCCGAGGGCACATTCACCGAAAGCGAAATTCAGGAATTTATCGACCACTTCATTATGAAGCTGAGAATGGTCAGATTTGCCAGAACAAAGGAATATGACGAGCTGTTTTCAGGCGACCCCACATGGGTAACCGAGTCAATCGGCGGTATGGGTATTGACGGCAGACCTCTTGTAACAAAGATGTCCTTCCGTTATCTCCACACACTTTCAAATTTGGGAACCGCTCCCGAGCCTAACTTAACTGTTTTGTGGTCAACAAGACTTCCCGAAAGCTTTAAGCGGTTCTGCGCAAAGACCTCAATTGAATCATCTTCAATTCAGTATGAAAACGATGACCTTATGAGAGTAACTCATGGAGACGATTACGCTATTGCCTGCTGCGTATCCTCAATGCGTGTTGGCAAGGAAATGCAGTTTTTCGGAGCAAGAGCAAATCTTGCAAAGTGTCTGCTTTACGCTATTAACGGCGGTGTAGACGAAATGTCAGGAAAGCAGGTAGGCCCCGAGACAATTCCCGTTACAAGCGAATATCTCGATTTTGACGAGGTTTATAAGAAATATAAGGAAATGGCAAAATGGCTTGCAAGAGTTTATGTAAACGCCCTTGACATTATACATTATATGCACGATAAATACTGCTATGAAAGCCTTCAAATGGCTCTTCACGATACAAGCGTTAAAAGATGGTTTGCCACAGGCATAGCCGGTCTTTCGGTTTTGGCAGACTCCCTTTCGGCAATCAAATATGCAAAGGTTAAGGCTGTCAGAAATGAAAAGGGCATAACCACCGACTTTATTGTTGAGGGAGACTATCCCAAATTCGGCAACAACGATGACAGAGTGGACGAGCTTGCCTATGAGCTTGTTTCTGAATTTGCAAGATACGTCAGAGGAAACACAACCTACAGAGAGTCTGTTGCCACAACATCGCTGCTTACCATAACCTCAAATGTAGTTTACGGAAAAGCCACAGGAGCTACCCCCGACGGCAGAAAGGCAGGAACTCCCTTTGCTCCCGGCGCAAACCCCATGCACGGCAGAGACTCAAAGGGTGCAGTTGCTTCATTAAGCTCTGTTTCAAAGCTGCCCTTTGACGCCGCACAGGACGGCATAAGCAACACATTCTCAATTATTCCCGATGCACTGGGCAAGGACAAGGTTCTTATGAGCGACATAGTTATAGAGCTTAACGATGACTGCCTGTGCTGCGAGCCTACTGTGGAAATACCCGAGGAATGATAAGTAAGAATAATTTTTAAGGAGGCAATATATTATGACAGCTACAAATGCTCAGATAGATAATTTGGTAGGGCTTCTTGACGGATATGCCGAAAAAGGCGGCCACCACCTGAATGTAAACGTACTTAACAGAGAAACTTTGATTGACGCTCAGGCTCACCCCGAAAAATATCCTCAGCTTACAATAAGGGTTTCGGGCTACGCCGTAAATTTCAATAAGCTGACAAAAAAGCAGCAGGACGAAGTTATTTCAAGAACCTTCCATGACAGATTTTGATCCCGTCGGGAGAATTCATTCTATAGAAAGCTTCGGAACCGTGGACGGCCCCGGAATAAGATTCGTTGTGTTTTTTCAGGGCTGTCCCATGCGGTGTCTCTTCTGTCACAATCCCGACACTTGGGAGGTTAAGGGCGGAGAGGAAAAAACTGTTTCGCAGCTTTTGGAGGAATACGAAAAAAACAAGCCCTTTTATAAAAAGGGAGGGCTTACCGCAACGGGAGGAGAACCTCTTTTGCAGCTTGAATTTTTAAGATCGCTTTTTGAAGAGTGCAAAAGACGGGGCATAAACACCTGTCTCGATACCTCCGGGGCAGTTTGTTCAAGGGAAAGAAAAGCAGACTTTGAAAGGCTTTTGAAAGCTACAGATTTGGTTCTTTTGGATATTAAACACTCCGACCCCAAGGGCTATAAAGACTTAACGGGTATGACCCCGGAAAGCAACAGACTTTTTCTTGAATATTTGGCGGAATTTAACACCCCCTTTGTTTTAAGACACGTTATTGTGCCGGGGATAACCTATAATAAAAAGAATTTATACGCTTTGGGGCGTATGGTCGGCAGCTTTAATAACCTTGTAGGGGTTGAGGTTTTGCCTTATCATAATATGGGCGAGAAAAAGTATGAGGCACTGGGGAAGGACTACCCCCTTAAGGGAACAAAGCCCCTTTCCAAAGAAGATGCCGCTGCTGCAAGGCAGATAATTTTAAAGGGCATAAAGGACGAAAAATCTGAAAATCTATAGTTGATTTTGGCTTAAAAAGCCGTTATAATAAAAGTATAAGAGAACTTGAAAATAAAAAATGTGACATTGTAACAAGAATGATGGCTTATATAGAAAAGACTATGCCCGTATTGAGCATAGCCTTTTTTGATAGTATGAGTTTTTTAATCTGCGTTTATTACGGCTTTTCTTACGGGAAGAACGAATGAAGGCGAAACGGAAAGCTCGTCTATGCCGTAGTCTAAAAATGTTTGGGTAAGGGTTGTATCTGCGCCCAGCTCGCCGCAGATACCTGCCCAAATACCGGCTTTATGGGCGTTTTCTATAACCTTTTTGATAGAACGGAGAACGGCAGGGTGGTGAGAATCGTTTATGCTGTCAAGCTTTGAGTTCTGTCTGTCAATTGCCAGTGTATACTGTGTTAAATCGTTTGTGCCTATGCTGAAGAAGTCAACGTTTTCGGCTAACTCGTCGCTCATAATGACCGAAGCCGGAGTTTCAATCATTATGCCCTGTTCTATATCTTCATTGAATTTCACGTTTTCGGCTCTGAGCTCCGCCTTTACACCTTCAACAATTTCCTTAATCTTTTTAACCTCGTCAACTGAAATAATCATAGGGTACATAATTGAAATATTTCCGAAAGCGCTTGCCCTTAAAATTGCCCTAAGCTGTGTTTTGAAAATGTCCGTTCTGTCGAGACAAATTCTGATTGCCCTGTAGCCCATGGCAGGGTTGTCCTCGTGACCTAAATTGAAATAGTCAACCTGTTTGTCAGCTCCTAAATCAAGGGTTCTTATAATAACTCTTCTTCTGCCCATTATTTCAGCTACTTTTTTATATGCCGCAAACTGCTCCTCTTCTGTGGGGAAGTCGCTTGAGCCTAAGTAAAGAAATTCGCTTCTGAAAAGACCTATTCCCTCTGCATCGTTTTCGATAACCGAAGCCAAATCCGCAGGCTTGCCTATATTGGCATAGAGGTTTATTTTTTTGCCGCTTTTCGAAACAGTTTCCTTTCCTCTGAGAGTTTTAAGAAGTTCCTTCTTTTCGGCATCGCTTTTTTGAATTGCCCTGTATTCTTCAAGGGTTTCTTCGTCGGGGTCGATTATAACAAGCCCCTTATAGCCGTCTACAATGCCTGTTTTGCCGTTCCATTCCCTGTCTATTTTTACGCCTATGAGGGCAGGAAGGTTCATTGTTCTGGCAAGAATGGCTGTGTGTGAATTTGATGAGCCTAATTCCGTCACAAAGGCTAAAAGCTTGCTCTTGTCAAGCTGAATTGTTTCGCTGGGGGCTAAGTCCTCAGCCACTATAATCGAAGGCTCGCTTAAGCTGTCAAGACCGCCGTTTCCCGTCAGAACATTTATAAGCCTTTCTGAAATGTCTTTAATATCGGCGGCTCTTGCCTTAAAATATTCGTCCTCCATATTTTCAAACATTTCAGCCATAGTGTCGCCGGTTAAGGCAACGGCATATTCGGAATTGATCTGTTGGGTCTCGATTTTGCTTTTAATTCCGTCGTTAAAATCATCGTCCTCAAGCATCATCTGATGAACCTCGAAAATCGCCGCATTATCCTCGCCCACCTCTTTAAGGGCTTTTTCATAAAGTGCGCCTAACTGGCTTAAGGCTTCGGCTTTGGCGTTTTCAAATCTTTCGATTTCAGCCGCTGTGTCTTCAACCTTTGTTCGTCTGACCTGCTGCTTTTCCTTTGAGCTGAAAGCAATTTTGCCTATGGCAACAGCCTGATATATGGATTTCCCAAAAAATTTCTCCATAAAATCCCTTCTTTCTCTGAAGCCCGTCTATTATAAGTTTTCTTTAAAAAATGTTTCAATAACCGCTGCGTCGGCAGCTTCGTTTTCACCTGTTATTTCAACAGTAACCTCTGCGCCTTTCTTTACGCCTAAGCCCATAATAGCCATAAGCTTTGTTGCGTCGGCGGATCTTGCGCCTGACTTTACAAC
>JAJBVU010000307.1:5161-10534 GCA_020859645.1 Eubacterium sp.
CTTGCGTGAATACCTACTTCGTCTGTGATTACATAAATAAAACTTGTCATTGTGTTTACCTCCTGTAAAAAAATATATTTTAATGATAATTGTTTTTATTTTTAAAGCGAGCCCCGAACCTCCGAACGGAAAATTCGGGGCTATATATAAAGGGGAGTCTGAAAGTTATGATTTAGGCTTTATGACAGCTGGCTTAATACCCAGTCAATGTCGCCTGTTGTCTTGAATTTTTCCAAAACGTCCTCGTCCTCAAGTATTGTGCATATTTTGGACAGCAGATCCATATGCTCTGTTCCTATGCCGGCTATGCCGAATACAAGCTGAGCCTTTTCGTCGCCGAAGTCAACGCCCTCGGGGTACTGCAAAAATACTATGCCTGTTTTCTTTACGCCGTGCTTGGCTTCGGATGTGCCGTGGGGAATGGCTACGCCCATACCCATATATGTACTTACAAGCTTTTCTCTTTCCTGCATAGAGTCAACATATTCCTGGTCTACATAGCCTAACTTTTTAAGAAGATCTCCGGCTGCCCTGATAGCCTCTTCCTTAGTAACGGGCTTTTGACCTAACTTAATGCCCTCTTTTATGATAACTTCCTGTTTAACAGCTTCCTCCTGCGGAGCTGTTTCTTCTGCCGAAGCCGCTTCAATAATTTCCGGCGTGTCCCCTGTTGTAAGCTGAAGATAGAGAGAGTCTAAAGCCGGATCTGCAAGGAAGTTTCCTATTGTTATAAGCTGAGCCTGTGGAGCTGACTTTGCGGCTCTTTCGGCTAGAGTTGTCTGAACAATGGCTATGTCGCAGTCTGAGGGAATGTTGTCTACAGATGTGTTTGAAACATAAATGTCGGGACGGCTCGCCTTAATTCTGTTTCTGAATTTTGTTGCACCCATTGCGGAAGAACCCATACCGGCGTCGCAGGCAAATATAATCTTTTTAACCTGACCGGGGATTTTAACTGTTTCAACAGGAGCTGCAAGCCCCTTAGACTGAGCCTTCATTGAAGCCATTTCGCTTTGAGCCTCTTCAAGGCTCTTGCTGCCTGCCATTTTAACTATGGGAGAAGCCACTAAGAATGATACCGCCGCCGCAATAATTACGCCTATAATAATCTTAATCATATCCGCACCGGGGCTCATCATTAAGAAGGCTATAATAGAACCGGGTGAAGCCGGGCCAACAAGACCGCAGCCTGTAAGATTAAACCAGAAAATTGCACACATATTGCCCAAAATGGGAGCAATTATAATTATGGGGTTCATAAGAACATAGGGGAAGTAAATCTCGTGAATACCGCCGAAAAGGTGAATAATTACCGCACCGGGAGCTGAGTCCTTTGTTGTTTTGTCCTTACAGAAGAACATATAAGCTAAAAGCACACCTAAGCCGGGGCCGGGGTTTGTTTCAAGCATATACATAATGGACTTGCCCAGCTCCGCTGCCTGTTCTGTTGCTATGGGGGTAAAAATACCGTGGTTGATTGCGTTATTCAGAAAGAGAACCTTTGCAGGTTCAATGAAAATTGCAATAAGAGGAAGGAGACTGTGCTGAACGAGAATATTTACTCCGGCTGTCAAAACCGCAAGAATTATACTCATTACAGGGCCTATAACAACATAGCCCACCATTGCAAGAACCATACCTATTATGCCCACTGAAAAATTGTTTATGAGCATTTCGAAGCCGGCAGGCATATGACCCTCCATAGCTTCATCGAATTTTTTAATACACCAGCCGCCTAAGGGGCCTATAATCATAGCCGCCATAAGCATTGTTATTTCAGTGTTGCTCATAATGGGGCCTATAATTGCTATTGCGCCTACTACACGTCCTCTGTCGCCGCCTATAAGCTTGCCCCCTGTTGAAGCAATAAGTATGGGGATTAAGTATGAAAGCATAGGGCTTACCATACTGTTAAAGCCTTCATTGGGTATCCAGCCTGTGTCTATAAAGAGAGCCGCCAAAAAACCGAAGGCTATAAGAGCCCCGATATTCGGCATAACCATTGATGATAAAAACTTGCCGAAGCGCTGAACGCCGTTTTTCATATAAAAATACCTCCTTGGAAAAAGCCCGAAACTTGGGCTGACAATTACTCTATAGCACTGTCACATTATTCCTCAGGCATTCATCTGTAAAGTCCCGAGGAAGCTTTCCGTCGGAAACTATAATGTCAATATCGGAAAGGGAGCAAATTCCGAAGCTGAATTTTTTATCGGGCTTTGAGCTGTCCATAAGTATTATAACCTGCTCAGACCTACCGATAACAGCCTGCTTTAAAAGCGCTTCGTCATTTATTCCGCAGGTAAAGCCTGCCGATGGGCAATAGCCCGTTACGCCTAAAAACGCCATATCGAAGTTCATACGTTCTATTTCTCTTACGGCGGTAATTCCGCAGATGCTTTGGCTGTAGCGGTTAAGCCTTCCGCCGGGCATCATTATTTCGGGCTTGTCAAGGTTAGACAGCTCCTCCGCACAGCTTAGCGAAGAGGTAAAAATCAAATTGTTCTGGTCGGGCATATGCTTTGCAAGCATTGTTGTTGTGCTGCCTGAGTCCAAAAACAGAGACTTTCCCGTTCTTATAAGCTTAAGAGCTTTTTCGGCGATTATCTTTTTTTCGGCTACGTTTCTGAAGGACTTTCTCGAAAGAAAATCATCTGTCCCCACAAGAAACTGAACGGATTTTGCACCGCCGTGAACCCTTAAAATCCTTTTTTCCTCGTCAAGACTTTTAAGGTCGGTTCTTAAGGTCATTTCGGAAACGTTGGGAAATTCCTCCTTAAGCTTCGAAAAGCTGACAGAGCCTTTTTCGTCTACCAAATTTGCTATTGCGTTTCTTCTTGCTTCCATTGAATCAATCATAGTTTCCTCCTGTCTGCACTGTGACGGCGCAGACAGGCGCATCACAGTTAATTAATCTTCTATAAAATTAGCCAGCAGATATTCCTCCGCTTCGGGACACCAAAGCCCCTTGTTTGAGTCTACTATATCCGCAAGGGCAATAAATCTTTCGTCATTGTCTGCTTCGCCCTTTGCTCTTAAGTCTGTAAGAGCTGTCAGGGGCATTGTGAGATGAGTATAAATAAGCTTCTTTCCGCCGGGAATTTTGGGCAGATTTAAGGTTGTTTCGGCTGCTGCGTCAAGACCGCCTATGTGTGTAACCATAACGGCAGGGTTAATTCTTCCGCTGGCAGTAAGCTCCAAAGACTCTATCATATCGTCTGTGTTTCCGCCGGTTGTTCCCATAACGTGGGTAGAATTATAGTGTACGTCATAGAAATTCATAGGCGCACTGAATTTGTTGTCAGTAGGACCTGCAAAGAAATTGAGACAGCCGTCTCTGCCTAAAATGTCGCTTGAAAGTGTAACAACAGAGGCTACGGGAGCATAGCACAGAACATCGTCAAAGCCTGTTCCGCCTGAAATTTTAATAAGCTCATCTGCTGCGTTTTCAAATTCGCCTGTGTTTACAAAGAGAAGGTCAATTCCTTCCTGTTCCTTTATTTCTGCCGGAGGGAAGAGATGAGCCGCTCTGTCAAGTCTTTCCTGATTAATATCCGTAACAACTACCATTGAAGGGCGAACGTCTCTGTGAAGGGCATATGTAAGTGCGCCTAAGCCCATAGGGCCTGCACCGGCTAAAATAGCAAGCTTTCCGCCCTCTTTAATACCCATAAAGTGTTCATAAACGCCCATTTTTGTGTGATAAGCCGCATTAAAAGCACCTATACTGCATGACATAGGCTCTGCAAGTGAAGCCTCATAATAAGCCTTTCCTTCATATTTAAGCAGACAGCCCAGCTCCATAACCTCCGAGGGAATTATGCAGTATGTAGCATCGCCGCCGAAAAATTCATAAGAATAGCCGGGGCTCCACATTGTTCCCTTGTAGTTTAAAGCAGGCTGAAGTGTGAATTTCATTCCGGGCTTAAACTTATCCTGATGGTTCTTGCCTACCTTAACGATGTCTCCGGCAAATTCGTGACCCATAATAGCCGGGTGTTCAGCTACGTCCTCATGAACACGCTTGTGGGCTGTGCCTAAAATCGCACACTTATAGGTTGACATACAAATGCTGTCTGAAACGACCTTCACCAAAATTTCATCGTCCGTAATTTCGGGAAGCTCAAATTCTTCAAGCCTTAAATCGTTTGCCGCATGAAGTCTTACTCCTTTTGCTTTCATTAATCATACCTCATTTCTTAATTATATATATTTTTTGTTGTCTCTGCAACAATAATTTTTTGTTTCAAAAGTTTAAAAGTTTAAATTTCCTTATATACAACTTTTGAAATTAAAACTTCTATTACACTGTACTCCGCTGCCTGTGTTCCGCTGCACATTACGTTGGCTGCGCCTGTGGCTGTTGAAAATGCTGCTGTCTCTTCAAGGCTTAAGCCTCTTTCTTCGGAGACTGCCAAAGCCGCCACAACGCTGTCGCCTGCTCCAACCGTACTGCCAACGGGGACTTTAAGCCCTTCGGCATAGATTGTTTTGCCTTCAGTTACATAAAGTGCGCCGCTTCCGCCCATTGAAACAACAACGGTTGAAATTTGATATTTCTTCATAAGCTCCAAAGCCGCCGCCTTAAGCTCTTCAGGCGTTTCTAACTTTTGTTTCAAAAGTGCCGAAAGCTCGTGGTTGTTGGGCTTAATAAGATATGGCGAAGCCTTAAGCCCCAGCTCGAACTGTTCGCCGTCGGCATCTAAAAACACCTTTGCGCCCTTATCCTTACAGACATTAATCCACTCTACGTAAATGCTTTTGGGTGCGCCTTTGGGAATGCTGCCCGAAAGAACAACTATGTCGCCTTTTTTAACCCTTGAGGAAACCCTGTTAAGAAGCTCATCTAAAACCTCTTTCGAAACCTCTGTTCCCGGTTCGTTAATGTCTGTGTTTGTGTGAAGCACCGGGTCAACAATCTTTAAATTCGTTCTCGTCTCACCTTCAACGAATGAAAAGTCTGTTTCGATACCCATTTTTTCAACGGCTTCAAGAATTGACCTTCCGGTGTTGCCGCCTAAGATCCCTGCGGCGACGCTCTTGCTGCCTAACTTGTCAATAACCTTTGACACGTTTATGCCCTTTCCGCCGGGGTCGGTTCTCATAACCGCTATTCGGTTCATAACGTCAAGTGTCATTGAAGGAATTTCAACGGTTTTGTCAAGAGCCGGATTTAAAGTTACAGTAAAAATCATAAAACATACCCTCCTTTACATCTCTTTGCTTTTGTTGGAATAACAATCTCAAATTGTTGTTTCAACAACTTCTGAAATTATAGTACCACCTTTTATTTCAAAAGTCAACTGTCATTTTAGCTGAATAATCAATTATTTTTTATGCATTCTGCACAAATTCATTTCGAATTAATTGTTA
>JAJBVU010000034.1 GCA_020859645.1 Eubacterium sp.
CCCCTACCCCTACAACCCGAAAGGTGATGATATTGAATGAGTAAAAACATTAACGTAACCTTAACATTACAAGACAAATACACAGGGCGGCTTTCAGCGGCGGCATACAGCACGCTGTTATTTGAGAAAAGACTGACGGCAGCTAAAACGGTGGCAAGCGGCTTTAAGAGCGTTATGAACTCAATGGAGAGGGTTGCAACAGGGGTAGCGGCCGGAGTTGTAGGGGCAGGGGTTGCCCTTACGAAAGAGGCGTTATCCGCATACGGCGAATATGAGGAGGCTCTTAACAGGGTTGCGGCGGTTCAGGGAATAGAAGCCCAGACAGCGGCATATAAGGACTTGAACGACCAGATTAAGGAAACGGCGAAGTCGGTTAAAGCAACCACATATACAGACGTAGCAGAGGCTGAATTTTATATGAGCCTTGCGGGGTGGAGAGACGAGGAAATAGAGGTTGCGGCGAAGCCGGTGTTACAGGCGATAAAAATAAGCGAAGGGGACACACAAGAGGTATCCGACGCTTTAACGGATTCTATGACGGCTTTGGGAGTGTCGGCAAAATATGCCCAGGAATATGTTGACCTGGCGACGGCGGTTCAAAGCTCTACGAACACGGATATGCTGAGCTTGCAGAATGCGCTCATAAAGGACGGGCCCGCATATATGGCGGTATATGAAAATTCCGCCCTTGACACTATGGAAAAGGTTAAGGATATAATGGGCATAACCGGGGCTTTGGCTTCAGCGGGCGTTAAAGACACGCAGTCGGGAACGGCTGTAAACACAATTATAAACAGGCTTTTTAAGGGCACGGGAGAGGCTCAGAAGGGCTTGGAGATGTTAGGCGTGTCTATGTATGACGATGAAGGAAAAGCGAAGGGTATGCTTCAGGTATTTACGGACATATCGGACGCTGTCAGGAATTTAGGCGGGGACGATGAAACAAGGCTTCAGGCTCTTTCAAACATAGGCGGAGCAAGGAACACGGCTAACGTAACCACGCTTATAAACGCCTTTAACACCCTGGGAGAGGACGGAAAGACGGCTATAGACAAGGTAAACGAGGCTATGGCTGAAAGCGAAGGGGCAGCGGACAGGTATCTTGAAACGTTTTATTCGGGGTCTTCGGGGTCTTTGGAGCAGCTTTCGGCGGAATGGGCTAATTTTAAGACGGATTTGGGGGAAATGATAGCACCGTATGCAATAGAGTATATTGACTATATAAGGGACAAGCTGCCTATGGCTTTGGAATGGGCGGACGAGCATATACCTATAATAGCCGACAAGGTGGGGCAGCTGTGCGACACGGCTGAAAGTATAGCAAAGTGGCTTTCGCAAAACGGAAAGCAGCTTTTGACGGCTTTGGGGACGGCGTACGTCGGAATGGGTCTGTTTAGGGGCGGTGTTTCCGCAATAGACACAATAAACAAGCTGGGCAAATTTTTCTCTCTCGGAAAGGTTGCAGGGGGAGCAGGATCAGCCGCTGCCGGGGGTTTATTCGGCGGAGCAGGATCAGCCGGTGTATTGGGGTCTGTAGGAGCGATATTAGCACCGACGGTGGTAGGCTTAGGAGCTGCCGGAATAGGAGCAATAGCAGTAGAGGGAGCTGTAAAGGCGGGCTATGTTGATGCATTTAAGGAGCTTATAGGTGAGCTCGGAACAAGGTATGGGGAATTTAACGACTGGTATGAAAACAGCGACACTGTTTTTCACTGGGCTTTTAAAGGGGTTGTGGAAACCTTTGTGGGAGCAGTAGAGGACACAGGGGAAGCTATTGCGGCATTGGGAATAGCGACTGTTGAGGTGGCGGCTATGCTGCCGCACGCTATGGGAGAAGCCAAGGAAGCTATGATTTCGGCTATTTTGAACCCCTCCGGAGATGAAAACGATCCGGGAGGGGAATATAAGCAGGATTATGGAGAGGTTGTACCCTCAGAGGCAGCTGAAGCACTTGCCGGAGCAGGAATAGGCGAAATAGGAGCAAAGGGAGCAGGCGAGAAGCTTTTGGACAGTGCCTTGGGAACGGCGGGGGTAAACTTTTATGACTATCTTAAGGACAAGGTTATAATTAGGACGGACGCTACATACGGCGGAAGCAATGTAAACAGCGTATGGGCAAACAAGCATTCAGGCTATGACTGGGAAGCAAGCGGCACTAATTACGAACCGGAGCCGGGGGTAATAACGGTTCCGTCTTATTATGTTCCGGAAGAGGAAAAAGAAAAGACGAGATCCATTATAGAAGCGTATAAATCAGTGGAAGAGGCTGAAAACTACGCTAATGAATTGGAAAGGGAAAAAAGAAAAGCGGTTATAGACGCATACAATTCTGCGGAAGAGGTAACAAATTCGGCAGCGGCAGGAGTGGAAGCAGGCACTGAAAATGTTGTGGGGGCAATAGTAACTATGGCCGGCAGTGCCGGGGAAGCCACAACAAGCAGTTTAAGCGCTCAGGAAGAGGCGGCATATAACAGCGGACTTGCGTACACCGGGAAGGTGGCGGACGGAATGTCGGCGGGGGCCGCAAGAGTGCTTGCCATACTTAACGGAATAGGAGACACAGCCCGGAACGCACTGGAGACGGTTTTACAGGTGGGCGGTGTGGATTTAGGCTCGTATTTGGGCGGTTCGGGAGGTTCGGGAAGTACGGAAGGCAATGCCTTGGGAACAAACTATTTTTCAGGCGGAGTTACCGCTGTTAATGAAAACGGGTACGAGATTATGGATCTGCCCAAAGGGACGAGGGTTATACCGCATCAGAAGTCAAGACAGATTGTGGAAGGGCGTAACGGGGGTATAGCCGTGTATGTGAATGTGGAAAACATTTACGGAGAGGACGAAAGAATGGTAGACAGAATAGGGAATACGATAGCTGAGAAGTTAGCTGAAGTGATGTAGGGGGTGGCAAAATGGATTTATTTAATGAGATACCCACAGAGAGCATTTATAATGACAATATGCCGGAGATTATAAGGGGGTATCTCCGTGATGAATGTGTATCGGACGAGACGATATTAAGGTATTGGAAAAGGGCGGTAAGCTTTATTGAGAGCTATACGGGATGTGAGAAACAGGAGCTGGACGGGAAAAGCGAGCCTGTGGCCTGCTGTTTGGCATTGATAGCGGATATGCACGACAACAGAACCTATCAAGGCGAACGTACATACTTAAATCAGTTAGTGGATTCTATGTTGTTTATGTATCGTAAAAACTTTTGTTGAGGGGTGTTTATCACCTCTCCGTCAGCCGTTCCGGCTGCCACCTCCCCTCGAGGGGAGGCTATAAAGGGGGTGCAAGACTTTGAGTTTTTTTCCCGAGGTCAGTCAGATTAAGGAAAGTGAAGAAGAGACAAGCGGATATGATTTTTATTTTGACGGACGGGAGCACAAGCTGCTTTCGGACGGGAATTTGGAAACAGAGGATTACGGCGGAAGCATTAAGGAATGGATTAGGAAGGTATGCTGCACTGTAAGAGGGGCCCACGAGGTATATACAAAAGAAGAGGATTTAGCATTCGGGCTTTCGATTTATGAGCATTTGGGAGAAAGGGACTTAGGGTATTATTTGGCGGATATGCAGAGGGAAATTGAGACGCAGCTTGTAAGACACCCTGAGATTGAAGAGGTTAAGGACTTTTCTTTTGAGAAGAGCCTGAGGAAGCTGACAGTGTATTATACGGTGGTATGCAGTAATGGGGAGGAATTGACAGGGGAGGTTGAGATTTAATCAGTGGCTTCCGGTTATATGAAGTTTAGGGAAAAGATAAGAGGAGAGGGGTATAAGAACCAAAGGACGGCGGGGCTTCAGACGGCGGAGCTTATAAGCATTGAGCCTGTGACGTTAAAGACGGAGTTTTTGGGGACGGAGCTTAGGAGCAACAAGTTCTATTCTTTGGTGTCATTAGAGGGGCTTAAGGAAGAGGACGTAGGGGAAAAGAGGTATTTGGTGTATATAATGCCCAAGACGGATTTTTGGTATATATTCGCCGAGGACAACGGGAAAGAGTATAGGGAGTACTATGTTGAAAAAGAGGAGTAAAGACACCTCTCAGCTTCACTACGTTCAGCAGCTCCCCTCAAGGGGAGCCTATAAGGAGTAATCGGCGTGATTATTGAAAAGATGCACGAAATGTATTTAAACGACCAAGTGACTATAGACATAACCGACAGCATTGAAGGGATAATAGAGGCTCTTTCGGGGGATATTGACGAGATATACAGGGAGAGGCTTTTAAACTTTGCGGAGTATTATTTAGGGGTTATGGAAAAGGAGCTGGGCATAGGAGACTTAAGCGGAAGCCTTGAGGACAGACGGAACAGGGTCAGGGCTGCACTGCTTTCAAGAGGGGCTGTTAATCTTCAGGGGGCAATACAGATAGGCGAGGCACTTTTAGGATGGGCCGACGGAGAATATTATCCTCTTAAGTTTTTATATGTGCCTTATGCGGAAAAGACATCTGTGACGGAAAGCGATATTGAGGGGTATTTAACGGCATTAAGGGAGTATCTGCCTGCGCACATATTGATTGGGGATTTGGAGTATTATCAAAGGACACACGGGGAGATAAAGACAGCAAAGCTGACACATGGAGAAATGGCGGCTTATACACAGGAAGAAATTCAGTATAAGGTGGAGATTTAGAATGAGTTATACAAGAGAGATTTCGGACATATTGGAAGAGCTGTTAGGGGCGATAGGGTCGGAGTATGCTAAGACGAAAGGAACCTGGCTTTGGGAGATAATGAAGGCGGTATCGATTGCACTTGCTGAGCAAAGCGAGGACATAGAGGAGCTTTCGAACAAATTTAGGTACGAGGACTTAAGCGGCGACGAGTTAGACGATTATGTAGAGAACTGGAGCTACATAACGAGGAAAAAGGCGGCGTATGCCAGCGGAGAGGTTACATTTACATTTAAAAGTGGAAAGACGGGGGAAATACCCGTGGGGACAGTTGTATCATCGGGAACGGTGAATTATGCGACGGAGGAAGCGGGAGAGGTAACAACCGCCGGGGGAAGCGTGACGGTTGCGGTTTCCGCATTAACCTACGGAGAGGTGGGAAACGCAGAAGCGGGAGAGGTCAATATTCTTGTGACGAGCCTGGCGAATGTGGAAAGTGTTGTAAACGCATATGCCATAACAGGAGGAAGCGACAGAGAAAGTGACGAGGACTTAAGAGAAAGATATGCCTCGGCAATAAAGAAGGCTGCCAACGCCGGAAACAAGGCTTATTATGAGGAGCTGGCGGAGACGGTAGAGGGAGTGGGAGACGCATATTGTTATGCGTGTCCCGGAGGAGTAGCCGGAACGGCAACGCTGTATATTGTGAATGCAGACGGAGGACAGGCCTCGGAAAGCGTAATAGAAGAGGTTCAGGCAATTGTTGACCCGAATTTAAACGGAGACGGCAGCGGCGAGGCACCTATAGGGGCGGTTGTGACCGTAAAGACACCGGAGTTTTCGGAAATAGAGGTAGAAGCAGCCCTGTTATTGGAGACGGGATACAGCGTCGAGGACGTATATGAGGAGGCTTATTCTAAGATAGAAAGCTATTTTACGTCGGCGTTTTCGGACGGAACGGTAAGGTATAACAGAGTGGGGGACGCTCTTCTTAACACGGCCGGGATAGTGGACTATAAGGAGCTTTATCTTAACGGAGGGGAAGAGGACATAGGGACGGAGGACGAGCCGGTTATATTTAGGTTAAAGGGGTTAAGCCTGACGTAGGGAAGAGTAACTTGAAAAATACTTGACATAAGATTAAAAGTTGTGGTATTATTAAATCACAAAAGGGAACGGCTTAAAGCGGTTTCCCCTTAAATTATGGTTTTAATAAAACAACCGCCACAATTTTTTCAAAGGAGATTAGGCGGTTGTTTTTATTATGTAAAGAGCTATAATTAACAAGGTCAAGAATAACAAATCTTTACTGTTCATAAAAACTCACCCCCTCAAAATAGAATTTTGGTCTGACCTCCCTTCAATTTTGATACGGGGAAAACCGCTTTTACGCTAAAAGACAATTCCCTTTTGCACGTCACACTTGCCTACGTGCATTCATTTCCGCATAAATGCGAAAAAGAGATGCACTGCGGAAGTGTTCCTTACTCGTTGAAAACCTTAGTTTTCAACGAAAGAGGAGAACCCGCAGTCGACATCTTGCTTTCGAGTTCCACTCGGAAGCAAATGCGACAAGCGAGGTTCGACGAGTATTATAACTTAAATTTTGGAGCTATGCAATGGGAATATTTATATTATATATATTATTTATATATAGGAATTAAGTTATAAAGGCGGTGAATGGTTTGGAAAGTATTAGGATGTATACATCGGCGAACAACGGGGAAGAGGTTTTGACGTTTCCCATAGTACCGAAGGAGATACCGGAGATCTGCGACGAGTGGACGCACGACGTAATAGAGGGGTACAGTCACAGTATGACGGTTATAGGAAGGAGAGGGCGAAAGAGCCTGACCCTTGAGCTGCTTTTACCTGTTGACGGTTTTGGAAAGGGCAGGTATAGGAATATAGACTCGGCGGCGGTATCGGGAGAGAAGTATATAGAGTTTTGGCAGAAGTGGGGAGAAAAGAAGGTACCCATGAGGCTTGTTATAAGCAGGGGGTCGGAGACTCTTTTAAACATTGCCTACGTTGTGGACAGCTTAAAATGGAATTACAGTAAGATTCAGGATATAGAGGCAACGGTAGAAATATCGGAGTATATTTTTGAGGAAGATCCCACAGAAGAGGAAGAGGAGACTGTTTACAGCTACAGCGTAGTTAAACTGAGCTACGGAGGGAAGAGCTTTACAGTAAGGGGAATATTAGTAAACGGCAGTTATTTGGTACCTGTGAGAGAGGTTTTGGAGACATGCGGGTACACTGTAGAATATGACGCCGGGGAAAAAGCAATATATTGGAAAAAAGGAAGCAGCAAGACGTTATACACAGCGGAGTTTAAGCTTATAGACAGCGTCAGCTATTCGTATGTAAGGGAAATGGCGAAGGCCGTGGGAATGAGTGTAGAGTGGGACGCAGACAGCAAAACTTTTGTTTTAGAGGACTAACGGGTTACACCTCTCCGCCTGCCTGCACTGATTTTTTTCAAAAATCAGCGTTGGCAGGCACCTCCCCTCAAGGGGAGGCTGACGAGGGGGAAAGGCGGTAGCATATGGTTAATATGTCAGGAAGATTAAAGCACAGGGTTGAGGTATTTTCGAGGGTGGAAGCCAAGACGGAAAGCGGCCAAAGGCGGTATGTGTATGAAGGGGGAAAATTTGTGTGGTGTGAGATAAAGCCCTATTCGGTAAACGCCACGCTGTGGTCGCAGACGGCGGTAACACCGGGAGGAAGAAACCCCTATGAGGTTATACCGCAGATGTACAGGTTTGTAATGAGGGCAAACGCCCTGGACGTTGAAATGGATATGTATTTTATGTATCGGGGGCAGAGGTATGACGTGATGAGTGCGGTGCCTTATTTTAAAGACCCGTCATATCAGGAGGTTTATACGAAGCTGAGAATAGAGAGCGACACAAGGAACGGGTATAAAGGAAGTCAGTGGAGCGGGGAGTAATTTTTTTCACCTCTCAGTCGGCTACGCCGACAGCTCCCCTCAAGGGGAGCCTAAGGCGGCGAAAGACCGCGAAATTGAAAAAATAATAGTCGCAATTTTTTTCGCAGAAAAAATTTGTGGTATGTGGCGGGCTTTCGCCGAAAGAGGAGCAGCTCCGCAATGAAATCTCTTTTTAAGAGCCTTGGATCTTGAAATGAATTGAATGAAGGAAGGTGCGACGATGTGGCTCGTCCAGCGAAGAGTGCAAACATAACGGACAAATACGGACAGACGAAGGAAGAGACGGCTAACAAGAAGGCAATTGAGAAGCAGCTTTCGGCGGAGGGGCTTCCCGAACCGCCGGAATATTTAACGGAGAGACAGAAGGAAATATTTTTTAACATAGAGGATCTGCTTAAGGACAGCGGATTTTTGGCGTTAAACGACGTTTACATACTTGCAAAGACGGCGGTGGCAATAGACAGGATAGAGTTTTTTGAAGGGGGCATAAACACAGGGAAATTAAGCCCTGTGGACAGCAAGGTAATAGGAGCGTTAAGGGCGTATACAGCGGATTTTTACAGAGGGTGCAACGAGCTTTGTTTATCGCCGCAGGGAAGAGCGAAGCTGGCGGGGCAGCTGGCGGTGAAAAAAGAGAAAGCACCGGCGAAGAGTGTGTTTGATGAGGTGAGAGGGAATTTGTGATTGCATTTTGGTTTTTTCTATGGTATGCTGAGGGTAGAAAAATATGAAACGGGGTTATAAAATGGCTTTGGAAAATAAATTAGGTATTAAAAATTCTTCTGAATTAGCAAGAAAAGAAGAGGAAATAAGCAAAAAGAAGGCTTTGGAATTATTTGAAAGCGGAAGGCTTGACACTCTTGAACCGGGGAAGTATTCATCTCTCAGCGAAATACACAAATTTTTATTCGGCGATATATATGACTTTGCGGGTAAAATGAGGAGCGTCAACCTTGCTAAGGGCGGTTTTAGGTTTGCCTCTGTTATGTATTTGGATGAGGCGTTAAAAAACATTGATAAAATGCCGCAAGGAAGCTTTGACGAGATAATAGAAAAATATGTTGAAATGAACATAGCCCACCCGTTTAGAGAGGGCAACGGCAGAAGTGCAAGAATTTGGCTGGACTTGATGCTTAAAAAAGAAATAGGCAGGGTTGTTGACTGGAGCAAAGTAGACAAGGAAGATTATCTGCTTGCTATGGAGAGAAGCCCGGTAAAGGATATAGAAATAAAGCACATACTTAAACAAGCCCTTACGGAAGATATAAACAACAAAAATGTTTATATGAAGGGCATAGACAACAGTTATTATTATGAAGGGTATAATACTGTAAGCATTGAAGATTTGAAGGGGGATGAAAGGTGGAAGAATTAAGTGTTTTTTATACTCCGGCAGGGGGAGAGGCTGAGGAGATTACGGAAATAATTGAGGGGCTTTCTATAAGCGAGCAGGACGGCAGCAGAACGGCGGAGATCTCTCTGAGCCTGTCGGACGAAAGAGGGCAGTATTTACGTTCACCACAGATTATGGCGGGGGACACAGTGACAATAAAAACAGGCGGAGAGGTTTTATATATTTTTTCAGTGGAAAAGGCAAGCCGGGAATACCCCAAGCGGAAGGTAAGCGGGAGGGATTTCGGGCTTTTTCTGGAGCAGAACGAGATAGTTATACAATTTGACGGTGACAGTGTAAGCGACGGGGTAAAGAAGGTATTTGCACAGGTAGGCATAAGCGAGTATGACGTGCCGGAGATGGGGGCGGCAATATCGGGGGTATATTGCGACAGCTGTGAGGATATATTGGAGGAGCTTTTAGATACTCAGCGGCTCAGCGACGGGAAGGAGCGGGACTGGAGGCTTGAGGGGGAGAAGGTTGTTATATTCGAGGTCGGGGGAGAGGTTATAGAGCTTAGGCACAAGCCGGCTGAGAATGTGGCGGAGTTTGACGCAGGGGTTTATCACGGGCGGGGGAGCTACGGACACGACATAAGCGGAATGTATAACGCCGTAAAGGCGGTAATAAAAAGCACCTCCGAAGGGGAGATGCCGAGTGTGGAATATACGGCTGAGGACAGCGAGCTTATAAAGAAATACGGACGGAGGGAAAAGCTTCTGAACGTGTCAAGCGACAAGGAAGCAGAGATTGAGAGCCTGGCCGCTGAAGAGCTTAAGGAAGTGTCGGAAATAGACAGGACGCTTAAGGCGGAGTTTCCCGGGGTTACATCTGCAAGGCGGGGGAAGGCGTTTAATTTTAAGGATGAGTATTTGGGGATAGAGGGGACTGTGAGGATATTGTCGGTAAAGCATAGTTTCAGTGAAGGACGGTACACAATGGAAATGGAGATGAAGATGATGTAAAAAAAGAGTGCAGACCCTTTGACCGGGTTTACACTCTTTTCCGGTTATACTGCTTCTGCTGCTGCTGCTTCATAGCCGTCTGCCATAAACCGTTCTGTATAAGTGTGGCTGAGAAGTTTTGCTCTTTTAGGTTCTGTTCTTCTTTCGTTGAAGTTGCCGTAATGGTCGATTACGGAGTAAGTTATTGTTTTAGGTGTTTTTTTGATGATTTCGATTGCTCTCCAGCCGTAGTTGTAAATGTTGCCTGTTTCGAATTTTGAAAATGTGTTTGTCATTGTGTGTGTCCTCCTTGTTTGTGTTGTTTTCCTCTTGACAATTATTATTATACTATATGGGAACATATAAGTCAATATACAAAATTAACAAATATGTACCCATATATTTGGTAAAATTGCATATGGACACATATAAAATCTTTTGATATAATGCTTGTAGGCTTTAAATTAAAGTCTGCACAAAGGGAATAACGAGACGGTGCTGTCCTGCTCAATTTTATATATGAATGGGGGTGTTGGCTATGATGTAGACTGATGC
>JAJBVU010000177.1 GCA_020859645.1 Eubacterium sp.
TTTTTTTATTTTTTCAAAAAATTTTATATTTCTCTGAAAAAAGGCAAGGCACTCCTTTGAAGTGCCTCACTGATTTTTTATTCATATTTCCAGCCGGAAATGATTTTATTTTTAAGACGGGAACTTTGAATTTTTCCCCACCCTATGGGGAAGCGGTCTATAAGCACAAGCGCCCAACCGTCATTTCCCCCGGTTTTAAAGCTTTCGCCCTTTAAATATTTTATTATATTAGGGTCGCCTACGGGGAAAGTTACCTTGTTCTTTACTTCTTCAGGCTTTAACGTCATGGCAAAAGCCTGCGACGGCTCAAAACGGTTCTTTTTAAGCTCCCCTAAGTATAAGCCGCTTCGTTTAAGCCTAAGCCCCCCTAAGTCAAGCCCCATAGGTATTCTGAAAAGGCTTGTGCCGTGAAGCTCAAAAGTGCCTTCTATTTCCGTATTAAGTGTGTTTTCACAGAAGTCATAAAAGTCCTTAAGCAATTTTTTCGGAACAGAGGAAATTGTTTTAGGCTCAAGAGGGGGTTCGCCCTCTTTTTTGTGAAGCAGAGCCAAAAAGTGGCCTTCTCCCTTAATTTTGTGGGGATAGAGCCTTCCGCATTCTTTTAAGCCTATGCCCTCCGCAAAGCCCTTTGACTTATCCACCTCCAAAAGCTCAAACTCAGGGTGAAGCTCTAAGAAGCCCTTTATCATTTCTTCGTTTTCCTCAGGGGCAAAGGTACAGGTTGAATAGCTCATAATTCCGTCTTTACAGAGCATTTTCGCCGCATTTTTCAGAATGTCCTTCTGAAGAGAAACGCACAGCTCCGTTTTGTGTGTCTGCCAGCTTTTAACGGCTTCAGGGTCTTTTCGGAACATACCCTCGCCGGAACAGGGGGCGTCTATAATTATTTTAGTAAAAAAAGAGGGGAAACGCTCGCTTAAATGCTCGGGAGTTTCGTTTGAAACAATTGCGTTTTTTACGCCGAAAAGCTCTATGTTTTTAACCAGCGGACGGCACCTTGCGGCGCTTATATCGTTGGAAATAATAATGCCTGTTCCCTTAAGCTTTGCCGCAGCCTGAGTGGATTTTCCTCCCGGGGCAGCACAGAGATCCAAAACTCTGTCATTTTCGCTGATTGGAAGCATAGCGGCGGCGCTCATTGCGGAGGGCTCCTGTATGTAAAAAAGCCCGGCGTTATACAGCGGATTTTTTGACGGACGTTCAGACGGGGGATAATAAAAGCCCGTATCGCACCATGAAACGGGCTTAAGAGGCATATTTAAAAGGCTTTTAAGCTCTTCCGGGCTTATTTTAAGGGTGTTTGCCCTAAGTCCGCAGACACGCTCTTCATCAAAGCTTTTTAAATAGCTTTCATAATCACTGCCTAAAAGGTTTTTCATTTTATTCAGATATTCTTGGGGAAGCTTCATAGGTTTACCTCAAAATCATAAATAACTTTACTATAATAAAGGCGTGGAGAATAAACGCCAAAGAAAACACAAAATAAAACTTGGGCTTTCTTGTTTTGTGGTGAAATATAAACATACCCGAAAAGCCCCCTAAAAATCCGCCCAAAAGGGCAAGCAGAAAGAGGGTGGCTTCGGGTATTCTCCACTTTTTATGTACGGCTTTATATTTATCCGCTCCCATAGATATGAAGAGAACGGCGTTAACTGCCAAATAGTACAGCAGTATAATTATCTGACAATATTTCTCCAATCTAAATCGCCTCTTTCAAGTGCAAGGAGAAGAATTTCAGCTGTTGCAAGATTTGTAGCCACAGGGATATTATGCATATCGCAGAGCCTTAAGGCACTGTGAATATCCGGCTCATAATTTTTGGGTGCCACAGGGTCACGGAGGAAGATAACAAGGTCAATATCGTTTGAGGATATTTGCGCCGCAAGCTGTTCTTCGCCGCCTAAGTGATCTGCCAAATATTTGTTTACGGGCAGATTTGCCGTTTCCTCCACGAGAGTGCCTGTTGTACCCATGGCATAGAGTGTATGCTTACACAAAATATGGCGGTAAGCTATACACAGATTCTCCATAAGGATTTTTTTGTTATCATGCGCTACCAATGCGATGTTCAATTAAATCACCCCTTTTAAAAATTTTAGAAATTTTAATTAAAAATACCTTTCTCTCTGACGGCGAAGCCCCACATTCAAAACCAAGCCTATGCCCGTCATATTTACCCAAAGAGAGCTGCCCCCGTAGCTTACAAAGGGAAGGGGCATACCCGTGTTGGGCAGAATGCCTGTTGCTACGCCTATATTTACAAAGGTCTGAAAAGCAATCATGCCCCCGACGCCGCAGCAGAGAAGTCTGCCTAAGCTGTCGGCTGCCCCTGCGCCTATCATAACACATCGGCTGATTATGACAAAGAGGGCAATAATAACGCCTAAACAGCCTATAAAGCCGAACTCCTCGCCAATAACCGAGAATATGAAGTCGTTGTGACTTTCGGGCAGATAATTAAGCTGATTAATTGTTCCGCCGTAAAGCCCCTTGCCCTTAAGCCCCCCTGAGCCTATAGCCCAAATGGAGTTTTTGGTTTGATAAAGGGTGGGGTCCGTTCCCGATACATCCGAGGATAAAAAGGAAACCAGACGGCTGATTTGATAATCGGTTAAAAATTTGCCCAAAATAATATGGTCGTCGGACATTATGTCTATAAAAAGAATAATGCCTATAGGTATAACAACTGCTAAAAAGACCAAAATATATTTTCTGCTTAAGCCTCCGCAGAATATGAGAACGGCGGTTATAGCCGCTATAACCATACTTGCGGAAAGTGACGGCTGAAGAAACACAAGCAGGAAGGGAACCCCCGCCAAGGCAACAGCCGCAAACAGTATATCTATATTATTAATCTTTTCTTCCGATTTGTCAATAAATTTCGATAAAGAAATTATAATAAAAATTTTAGCAAATTCCGAGGGCTGAATACCGAAGAGCCACCTTGAAACGCCGTCGCCGCTTCCGAAGAGCAAAACTGCCCCCAAAAGTACGAGATTTAAGACGTAAATGGGTATCCACAGACCGCAGATTGTATGATAATCGAAGAAAGCTGCGGCAAACAGAAGAACTAAGCCGGTAACAAGCCAAATAATCTGGCTGACCGCTTCTCCCGTAAAGCCGTTTATATTTACTCTTGTGGCGCTGCCTATTGCCACGATTCCGAAGGAGGTCAGGGCAATAACCAAAACCAAAAGAGGTATATCAAAGGTAGAAATTCTGTGCTTCTGATACATTTGTGAAACCTCACTGCACACCGTCGGGAATTAACCCTGACCCGGCGAATTTATCATTGTTTCGTTATACATAGTTATTATGGGTATTTTTGCATAAAGGACGGGGTTTTCCGAATTTTCTTCTTTCGTTATATGTATATCCGCCTTTGCTTTGTCAAATTCCATATAATTTGAGAGAACGTCCAAAATGTCATTTCCCAGACTTTTTACAACATCTGCGGAACAGCCGGAACGGTCTTTCGTCAGAACCTTTCCCAGCCTTTCGACGGCTACGTCTCTTGAATCGGATTTTTTTGATAACAGGTTAAACATAAGTCTTTACTCCTATTCCTTATGCGAATATTCTCTTTATTCGGGCAATAAGCCCCACCTTCTGCTTTTTGTTAAGATCCAAAAGGGGAACGTCCTCACCCTCTATTCTCTTAACTATATTTTTATAGGCAGCCGCCGCAAGCGAGTTTTCGCTGTTTATTACGGGAATACCCTTGTTTGAAGCTATAATAACAGATGCCTCGTCGGGGATAACGCCGATTGACTCTATGCACAAAATTTCCTTTATGTCCTCAAGGCTCAGCATATCGCCGCTTTTAACCATTTCCGGTCTTACTCTGTTTAAAATAAGCTTAGGCTCTTTAATGCCTGCCTGCTCCAAAAGCCCCTTTATTCTGTCTGCGTCTCTTACCGCCGATACTTCGGGAACAGCCACAACAATTGCCATATCCGCACCGGCAATGGCATTTTTGAAGCCCTGTTCAATTCCGGCAGGGCAGTCTATAATAACATAGTCATAGCTTTCCTTAAGCTCCGCACAGAGCTTTTCCATTTGCTCCGGTGTGACGGAGGTTTTGTCCTTCGTCTGAGCCGCCGGAAGAAGAGAAAGATTTTGAAGTTTGCTGTCTTTAATGATAGCTTCGCTTAAGCGGCAGTTTCCCTCGATAACGTCTGTCAGGTCATAGACAATTCTGTCCTCCATACCTACAATAACGTCTAAGTTTCGAAGTCCTATATCTGCGTCTATCAGCAAAACGTTTTTATTAAGCTGTGCAAGCCCTGTGCCTATGTTGGCTGAAGTGGTGGTTTTGCCCACTCCTCCCTTGCCGGAGGTTATTACAATAACTTTTCCCATAATTTTTTCCTCCTGTTGTAGAAATATTTTTAACTTTAAGACCTTAAAAATATTTTAACAGAAAACGGCGTCGGTTTCATCTGTTTTTGTCAGCAAAAACCGCTATAAGCCGAGGTTTATCTTGTCAGTGTGTTATAATATTTTGTTTCCGGGGTGGAATCCAAATTCATATAATATGAAATTATTTTCTTTGCCAGTGTGGGGGCAGGGGAGGTTGCGCTGTCATTTCCGAAAGGAATTATTATTGTCAGTGCAATCTGAGGATCGTCATAAGGGGCAAAGCACACGAAAATAGTATGCTCCGCACGCTTGGAGGACTCCTGAGCCGTTCCCGATTTTGCCGCAACGGGGACCTCGTAGCCCCTGAAGAAGTTTCTCAGAGTTCCCGATGAGCCGTTGGCAACCTGATACATACCCTTGTGGACAGTTTCCACATTGTCGGGATCAAGCTCCAGATCAAGCTCTAAGTTAGGTGTATAAGAATATACGGTTTCGGTGCCGTCATAGTTTGTTACTTCGTCAAGAAGATGAAGTGAATAGCGCTTTCCGCCGTTGGCAACTGTGGCAACGTATTTGTTTAAGGTTGCGTTTGTATAGTTGTTGTATGACTGACCTATGGCTGTTCTTATTGTGTCGCCGTCGTACCACTGAGATTCCGACTCGGAAGCGTTGGGGTAACGGCTTGAATAAATATACTCCTTATATGCCGGAGAGGAAATATTTGAGGGGTAGTCAGCCCTTGAGTCGTAAAGCTCATATATTTCAACTCCCGTAGGGTCATTTAAGCCGAATTTTTCCATATAGCTGTTAAGAAGGGCAATGCCCTCGGCGGTAGTGCCTGACTTTGCGTTTCCGAAACGGTAGCTCAGCTCATAGAAGAAGTAGTTGCAGGAGACCTCCAAAGCCTTTGTGGGGCTTACATAGCCGTGAGAACCGCTTCCGCTGCCTATCCAGCACCGTGCATAGGGAAGCCCTGCTTTTGTAAATGTACCCTCGTCATAAATAGAAGAGTTTTTTGTTATAATGCCCTCTTCAAGCCCTGTAAAAAGAGTTATCATCTTAAAGGTTGAACCGGGGGCTCTGGGCTCTGTAAAGGGTCTGTTTACAAGAGGGGTTGAGGAGTCCTGACGGAGCATATTGTAATAGTCGTTGTTGAAGTTGTTTACAAGCTCATTGTTGTCATATGAGGGGTAGGAAACCGCCGCAAGAACGTCGCCTGTGTTTACGTCGCTTATAACAACAGAACCGGAGCAGGGATCCATTTTAGTCTGAGAGGGCTCCATTTTTCCGCTTTCAAGAAGTGAAATAACGGCACTTTGGGCGCTTATTGCGCCGCTTTCGAGCCTGTCATAAACTCCGTCTGTTACATCAAGTGAGCCCTGTTCATACATACACAAAAGAATTTGGCGGACTGTTATATCGCCGTTTTCAACTGCGTTTGAAAGAAGCTCAGCACCTATACTGCTGTCCTCAACTATGGTAGAGTCAGCGGCTTTAAGGTAGTCGCCTACTTCCTTAGAATAGCCGCTTTCGGCTGTTAAAAGCTTGTCTATTTGAACTGCGCCCCCTTCAGCCATAGCGGCACCCATAGTTGTTATGTTAAAGGTGTAGTCCTCGCTGTTGCCTGTTAAGCGGCTGATGAGAGTGTCACGAAGAACCTCTTTAAGTCCGTTGTAGGCTGTTTTTTGAAGCTCTGCGTCTAAGGTCAGAATTACATTGTTGCCGGGGATGGGGGCTGTAGAGCCTTCCGTATAGGTGGAAATTCTTCTGCCCATATTATCTACTTCCACAAGCTCTGCACCGTCTGTTCCGTTAAGCTCAAGTTCAAAGGCTTTTTCGATTCCGTCCTGACCTATAATGTCATTAAGGCTGTAGCCGTATTGTTCATATTCTTCAAGCTGATCGTCCGAAATGGTTCTTATATAGCCCAAAATGTGTGAGAAAAGTTCGCCCTCGGGATATTCTCTCATATATTCTGCGTCTATATAAACCCCCGGAAATGAGGAGGAATTTTCTTCAAGGTATGAAATTGTGTCCTGAGACACGTTTTTAGCCGCCGCAACGGGAACATATTTTGAATAACGCTGTTTATACATAGCGGCTCTTAAGGAAAGAACCTTTCTCGCTTCTTCATCGGAAAGGGAAGGGTCAATATCAAAGCTGTCTCTTAAGGCGTAAAAGCACTCCGAAGCGTTTAAGCCCACGTCTAAGTTCATATCCTTTTTCCAGCGGTTTTCTCTTGTTTCGGAGCCGTCAAGGAGGAATGTGTAGGGCTTGTCCTCGGAAATTGGGAAGTCATCCTCTATTGTTTCGCCGTTGGCTTCAAGAAGCTTTATAAGGTCATATATAACGCCGTTCAGATTTTCAACGGTGACGCTTGCGTCAAGGTTTACTGTCCATGAGGAATAATTAACGGCAAGGGGTCTGCCCATTTTATCGTAAATGTTCCCTCTTGGGGCGGTAACTGAAATTTCCTTCATTGTTGTGCCTTGAATTTGTGTGTTGTAATAGTCTCCGTTAAGAATTTGGAGCGTGTAAAGACGGCACACAAGAACGAAAAACATTATAAATATGACCCCAAGCATAATGTAGGCTCTGAAACCGCCGCTTTGGGATAGTTTTTTTATAAATTCTAACATTTTGGTTTCCTCGATCTAAAAAAGTCTCCGTTTATCCTGCGAGCTTCTGTTCAAAGCGTCTGCAATATAATAAATAAGGCGGTAAACAAGCCCGGAAATAAGCACTGTATAAACAAGCTCGGGCAGCACAACCGATGACAAAAATGTCAAAATATTGAAATAGCCCCTTAAAAGTATATTCAGAATATAGAACACAAGGCAGGAATAAAGGTCAGCCGCCGCCGTTAAGGCTATGGGCAGCAAAAAGCTTTCTTTAAAGAAGGCTTTAAAGCAGTAGCCGCAGATAAGCCCCACAGACGCATAAATAAATATATGACAGCCCAAATACAGTGAGAAAAATGAGTCCTGAAGAAAGCCGGCGAAAATGCCGGTTATAATTCCGTCAAGCTCTCCCTGAATAAATGCAACGGACACCACTATAATAATGGCTGTGTTGGGCTTTATTCCTATAATAGACAATGATTCAAAGACCGTTGTCTGAAGAATGAAGTTTATAAGGGTTATTAAAAAATATATAGGATATTTCAATTTAATTCCTCTGTTTCTGTGCTTTCGCCTGTGACTGTTTCGGCTGCTTCCGTTGTTTCAATTGCTTCAGCTGCCGTTTCCTCTTCCGCACTGTCAAAGCTTTCGGTAATTATAAGAACGCTGTCAAGGTGTTTAAAGTCTGCGGTCGGCTCAATAACTGCTGTTTTTGTGGAGGTTTCCGCTGCGTTCTGAACGGAAACAACCTTGCCTATTGTTATGCCTTCGGGATAAATGGAACTGAAGTGGGAGGTCAAAATTTCGTCTCCCTCGGCTATTTTTGAAGAGCTGTCTATAAGCTCCATTTTGCACATTCCCTTGTTTGAAAGGTCGCCCTTAACATAGCCTGTGTCGCCCGTCCTGAGACTCATTGCGCTGACTGCGTCCGCATCGTCTATAATAGACACAACCTGGGCATAGTTCCGTCCTGCTTCTTTAATTCTGCCTACCAAGCCGCCGTCTGATATAACAACCATATTTTTGGTTATGCCGTCGGCTTCGCCCTTGTCGATTAAGAAAACGTCGTACCAGTTGCCGGGGTCTTTGGCAATAATTCTTGCGCCTGTTGTTTCATAGGCTGAATATTTTTCCTTTAAGTCCAAAAGACCGTTGAGGTTTTTGTTGTCCTGCTCTAAAAGCTCTATTCGTGAATTGTCAAGCTTAAGCTCTTCAATTTCGGCTTTTAAGGCTTCGTTTTCTTCTATAAGGGCGTTTGTATTTGCCACTGCGGAAATACGATCTGAAAACCAGTCTCCCACACTGCCTATAGCCCCTTGAACCGGGGTTATTACAAAGCCTATTGTTTTTTCGAATATTGTTGGGGCAAAGCGGTTTGTGGTAACTGCCGCAAGAGCAAGACAGATTAAGCATAACGCCGCAAAGCAGGCAGCCTTGTGCCTGTCAAAAAAATTCATATAAAGTTCATCTCCTAAATCGGCAAGCTTAAATCCTCAGCTTATGCGATGTTATTAAAACATTCTTCAGTGTATCGATATGCTCCAAAACTGCGCCTGTTCCGTTGGCAACGCAGTTCAAAGGCTCTTCTGCAATATGAACGGGCATACCCGTTTCCAAAGAAACAAGCTTGTCAAGCCCTCTGAGAAGTGCGCCGCCGCCTGTAAGATAAATTCCGCATTCTATAATGTCGGCGGAAAGCTCCGGAGGGGTTTTCTCAAGAGTTGTTTTTATTGCCGCAATAATTTTGGCAACAGGTGCTTCAAGCGCCTTTAAAATATCCTCTGAGGTTACCTCTATGTTTTTGGGCAAGCCCGTAACAAGGTCTCTGCCTCTAATTTCCATAGCCAAAATTTCGGAATCATCGTCAAGATAAGCACAGCCTATGTTAAGCTTAATATCCTCGGCGGTTCTGTCGCCTATGGCAAGCTTAAATTTATCCTTTACGTAGGAAGCTATTGCCTGGTCGAAAGCGTCTCCGGCAATTCTCTCGGAAATTGCCGTAACGATACCCCCAAGGGATATAACCGCAACCTCGCTTGTGCCTCCCCCTATATCCACAACCATATTTCCCGTAGGCTCTTCAACGTGAAGCCCTGCACCGATAGCCGCCGCCATAGGCTCTTCAACCAAATAGGCGTAGCGGTCCTTTGCTCCGGCTGCAATTGCAGACTCAATTACCGCACGCTTTTCGACCTCTGTTATTCCCGAGGGAACGCAGATTATAATTCTGGGCTTAGGGCCGAAAAGGGTGTTTTTATAAGCCTTTCCTATAAAATATTTAAGCATAGCCTGGGTTATTTCAAAATCTGCAATAACACCGTCCTTCATAGGGCGGATAGCCACAATACTGCCGGGGGTTCTGCCGATCATTTCCTTGGCCTCGTCGCCTACCGCAAGAACCTCTTTTGTCTCTGTGTTTATAGCCACAACAGAGGGCTCGTTTACCACAATGCCTTTGCCCCTTAAAAAAACAAGAGTGTTGGCAGTTCCCAAATCTATTCCCATATCCTTTGTAAACATAATGTCATACCTCCGAAAATTTTATTATATCATATTCAAACAAGTGAGTTCTCTTTTAAAAGCTCATAAAGGCGGCATATGTTAAGACCCACCACATTAAAATAGTTTCCGTAAATTTTGTCTATAAAGGCCGCACCCTTGCCCTGAATGGCATAGGAGCCTGCCTTGTCCATAGGTTCGCCGCTTTTGACATAGCCTTTTATTTCTTCATCTGAAAGTTTAACCATAAATACCTCGGTTTTATCAGAATATGTTATTTTTTTAATATTATTCCTCTGTTTTATAATAACCGTTGTGCCTGTGTAAACAAAATGGCTGCGGTTTTGAAGAGCTTTAAGCATATTAAAAGCGTCATTTTCGTCCTTGGGCTTTCCCAAAACATTGTCATCACAAACCACGATAGTGTCAGCCCCTATAACGCAGACCTCTTCCTCCTGTGTGAGGGAGTTAAAAACGTCATTAGCCTTAAGGCTTGAAAGACTTTCGCATATTTCATAAAATGTCATGCCCTTTTTAAAGCTTTCCTCTGCATTGGAGGGGCGGATTTCAAAGCTTAATCCCAAATCCTTAAGAAGCTCTTTTCTTCTGGGAGAACCGGATGCCAAAACGAATTTCATAATATCACCACAGCTTTCTGTATATGAATATGGAAATAACCATACCTATTATGCCCGCAATTGTAAATTTCAGCGTAAAAGCCAGCTGAAGCTTTATTATAACAAGGTCGAGAACAAGGGGAGAGGTTAAGCCCACCTCCTGACCGTAGTTTAAAAAATATAAAGCAGGTATGCCGGAAGCAAGTTCGCCCAAAAAGCCCCCTATAATAAGCCCCGAAAGCATAACAAGAATGAAAACGATGCTGTTTTTGCCCTTCGCGCTGTTTTCGCTCTGGTCCGCAGGGTATTTG
>JAJBVU010000082.1 GCA_020859645.1 Eubacterium sp.
CTCCCTCCGCAGTGTATTATGCCTCCTTAAGACACATCAGATTACACCGGGGAACAGGTGAGGAGATTACCCTTACGGGTTTAACCGCTCGCATTTCCCTTTTGCGACAAGACAAAACAGTCTTATTGAAACCTTTAACAGGTTCTTGAAATAAGTTTAACACAGCTGTCAAAATATGTTAACGATAAAATAATTCATAAAAACATATTCGGCAGGAAGGAAATTTTTGTTGCAATTGACTTATAAATGATATATAATGAAAAACAAGAGATGAATTTTACATAAAGCACTTACAGTGTTTTAATATGGGAGAAATACATACAAGGAGAGGACGCAGTATGACAGAAATTTACGGCAGAACGGCAGCCGGCGAAAAATCAAAGCCCACAATTCTTATTGCGGACGATTCTGAAATGAACAGAGCCATTCTTATGGAAATGCTTGAGGAAGAATATAATATTTTGGAAGCAGAAAACGGGGCTGAGGCTCTTGTTATATTGAGAGAAAAGGTCGCCGACATCGACCTTTTGCTTTTGGATATTGTTATGCCCGAAATGGACGGCTTTGAGGTTTTGGCATATATGAATTCTCACCAGTGGATTGACGATGTGCCTGTAATGATAATCAGCTCCGAAAGCTCAACAAGCTTTTTTCAGCGTGCCTATGAGCTGGGAGTTGTGGACTATATAAACAGACCCTTTGACGCTTATATTGTTCACAGACGTGTAGCCAATATTATAATGCTTTATTCAAAGCAGAAGGATCTTGTAAATTTGGTTGCGGATCAAATGTATGAGAGAGAAAAAAGCAATTCTATGATGGTTAATATTTTAAGCCATATTGTTGAGTTCAGAAACGGCGAAAGCGGCACCCACGTTATAAACATAAGAGAAATAACAAATATAATTCTTGAATATTTATGTGAAAACACAGACAGATACAGCCTTATGGCTAAGGACATAAAGCTTATAAGCATGGCTTCCGCTTTGCACGATATAGGCAAAATCTGCGTTCCCAGCAGCATTCTCAACAAGCCCGGCAAGCTGACGGACGAAGAATATGAAATTATGAAAACCCATACTACTTTGGGCGCAGCTATGCTTATGGAGCTTAAGACTTATCAGAACGAGCCTCTTGTTAAATATGCCTACGACATCTGCCGCTGGCACCACGAGCGCTATGACGGGGGAGGTTATCCCGACGGGCTTGCGGGAGACGCAATACCCATTTGGGCGCAGGTTGTGGCGCTGGCTGACGTTTATGACGCTTTAACAAGCAAGAGAGTTTATAAAAGTGCTTATTCACATTCAAAAGCCATAAAAATGATAGTAGACGGAGAATGCGGAACATTCAATCCTGAGCTTTTAAGGTGTCTTATGGGGGTTTCAAACAAGCTTAAGCAAAGCCTTGCGGAGGTTGAGCTGTTTCAGTCGGACGATGAAAACCTTAAAAATGTTCAGGGAGTCATTAATGAACTTTTGCTTTCCGACAGCAAGAAAACCGGCGTAAATACATTTAAAGCGCTTGCGGCTGAAAAGGAAAAAACAGACTTTTTCTCTTCTGTTGTCAGTGAAATTCAGTTTGACTATGACGCATGGACAGACACCGTTTCTATTTCGGAGTGGGGCGCAAGGGCTTTGGGCATAGACAGATTTATTTCAAATGTTCATTTTAAACATTCAACCTCTATGGACGAGGATGCTTATGAAAAGCTGACGGAGAAGTTTCGAAAAACCACTCCCGAAAACCCCAACGTGGATGCAGTTGTGCTTTTAGAGGTACACGGCGAAATGCGGTGGCACAGGCTTATAGGAAAGAGCCTGTGGACCGATGACGAGGATGTTCCCCAATATAAAGGGGCAATAGGCAAGTTTTTGGATATTCACGAGCAAAGCCTTTGGAACGCCGAAAACCACAGCGAGGTAGGCGAAGCCCAGCAGAAAATTATGGAGCTTATGGAATACTGCGGCAGAGTTTTCGACAGTGTAAGGCTTATAAGCGGAGCCGACTGCCGTGAAACTGAGAAAACTCACGGCGGAAACAAGCCTGCGGAGTCAATCGAAAAAACAGCCGATTACGCTATGGCGAAGGTTGCCTATGAGAAAAAGGGTCAGGTTTCAAAAATTAAGTTTGAAGGCTCTAAAATTTATCATATAATAGAAAAGTATATCGAAACGGATAAAGGCGGCTGTGTTTTGGAGCTTGTCAGCAGTGTTGACGAAGAATTTGCTGTGGATTTTTCAGGAGCAGGTGAGGAGCAGATTGCAGACAAGATTATAAACTATAACAAAACAGCCCAGACAGACCCCTTGACAGGAGCCTATAACAGGCGTTATTATGAAGAAAACGCAAAGGCTTTAAGGGGTATTGAAGGGGTGGTTATGCTTGATTTAGATAAGTTTAAGGATAAACGATACATACGGTCATGATGCCGGAGACGCAGCTCTTGTGTGCTTTGCGGAGACTATTTTCAACAGTATAAGAGGCTCCGACATTCTTATAAGACTGGGCGGAGACGAGTTTTTAATTCTTTTCCCAAGAATTAAAAAGGGTGCCTTTGAGGATAAGCTTGATATGATTTCAAATGCAGTTAAAAATGCTTCGGTAGAGGGCTGTCCTGAAATTAAGCTTTCCGCAAGCATAGGCGGCGTTTATAAAATGCACCCTGTTTCAAAGGCTATTAAAATAGCCGATAAGCTTATGTATGACGTTAAAAGCGGCGGCAGAGGCAGAGTTTTGTGTCATTTTGAAAAAACAGCAGAGGATGGAGAATGATAACTATGACAATTAAAGAATGTTATGAAAAATTAGGCTCTGATTTTGAGAGCGTTAAGGCAAGAATGATGAGCGAGAGAATTATTCAAAAGTTTTCCCTTAAATTTTTGGATGATAAAAGCTATGTTAATTTGCTTTCGGCTTATGACGGGGGCAGAGACGATGAGGCTTTCAGATTTGCCCACACATTAAAGGGAGTAGCCCAAAATTTGGGCTTTGACAGGCTTTATGTTTCTTCAAACAAGCTGACCGAGGCTTTGAGAAACGGAAAAAGCGAAGGGGCGGATGAGCTTTTGGAAGAGGTAAAGAGCGACTACGCCTTTACCGTCGGTATTATTAAAGAATTTAAGGAGCAGAACGGCTTATAAGTTTCGCAAAAATGCACACTTAATTCTTATGTTTTTTGAGGGGCTTGGGTTATGATAAACGAAATAAAAAAACACGAAAAGGAAAGGGCTAAAAAAAACAAGCTGGCAGCGAGAACCATAATTTTTGTTGTGGCTATTTCACTTGTGTTCATAGGCTGCGCCATTTCTCTTTATGTTTCCATTTCCGACAGAATTATTAACAACGCTATTCAGAGTATGGAAGAGCTTGCGATTCACGATGAGCAGGCCATAACAATGAATTTGGAAAACCGTTGGAACAACATTGTAAGTGCTGAAACAATTCTTAAGGAAAGGAATGTTAAAAGCCTTGACAATCTTCAGACAGAGCTTAAGGCTTATGCCGATTCTCTGGAGTGCATAAGCATAAGTCTTATGACAGAGGACGGAGAGGCTTATAACAGCGACGGAACCGTCACCAATGAAAAGCAGCTTTTGAAGAGCCTTTCAGGCTTTGACGAAAGATATATTGTCAGGTGGAATGAGGACGAAAACCGTGAAGCAGGCAGTACGGAAAGCCCTTCCGACGTAATGATTTTAGGGCTTAAAATTACGCCTATAATGGTAGAGGGGAAAAGCTTTCAATATTTATACCTCCGTTCCTCTGTTGAGGCTATGCAGTATGAGCTGGCTATAGACTGTTATGACGGTCAGGGCTTCAGCTCCATTATAGACTATAACGGAAACTTTGTTATAAAGAGAAACAATGACGAGGGCGTTAAATATAAGGATAACTTTTTTGTTGAGTTTTTAGGCGGTGTTATAACCAGCGGTCCCAATGTAAACGAAATTCAGAGGAAAATAAGAGATGTAAACGATGTTGAAGAGTTTTCTATAACCTTTACAAACATTTACGGCGAAAAAAAGATTATAACCTTTGCCAATATGGAGGTTTTGAAGGCGTATTTTGTTATTGCCGTAGACAGAAGCGTTTTTGAAAAGCAAAGCGTTCACCTTATGCAGATTACCGCTGCCCTTATTATAGTCATGCTTATAGGCATAGTGGGCATAACTCTGCTTTTGTTAAGGTCTCACAATCAAAACAAGCTTATTGACGAGGAGTTTGAATATTCCAAAAAAATGGCTGACCTCTATATTAAGGCGGATCAGGCAAACAAGTCAAAAAGCACCTTCCTGAACAGTATGAGCCACGATATAAGAACCCCTATGAACGCTATTTTGGGCTTCACAAATCTGGCTAAAATGCATATAGACAACCGAGCCCAGGTTCAGGATTATTTAGAAAAAATAACCCAGGCGTCAAACCACCTTTTGGCGCTTATTAACGATGTTTTGGATATGAGCCGAATTGAATCGGGCAAGATCACCCTTGAAGAAAAGGAAGAGAACCTTGCGGAAATTCTTCACGGACTTATAGATATTATTCAGTCCGATATTAAAGCTAAACAGCTTCAGCTTTTTGTAAACACCGTAAACGTAAAAAACGAAAATGTTTACTGCGACAAGCTGAGACTTAACCAGGTTCTTTTAAACCTTCTTTCAAACGCCGTTAAGTTTACTCCTGCCGGAGGAATAATTTATGTTAAGGTAGTCCAAAAGGAGTCGGAAAAAGAGGGTTACGGAAAATATGAATTTCACGTTAAAGACACCGGCATAGGTATGAGCGAAAACTTTATGCGCCATATTTTCGAGCCCTTTACCCGTGAGAGAACCTCTACCGTCAGCGGTATTCAGGGTACAGGCTTGGGAATGAGCATAACTAAAAATATTGTGGATATGAGCAACGGGGACATTTGGGTAGACAGCAAGCAGGGCGAAGGTTCAATTTTTATAGTCACCCTTGATTATAAATTTGTCGAAAACGATAAGGACGAAAGCACCGCTTTGGAAGAGCTTAAAAATGCTCTTTCCGGACGCAAAGCTTTGATTATTGACGATGATATAAACAACTGCAAGAGTATAGGCTGTATGCTTAAGAGCTTTTCTATGGGAGAAAATAATCTTCATTTAGGCAAGGAGGCTCTTTATGAAGCTAAAAAAGCCTTTGATGAGGGAGACCCATACGACCTTTTTATTGTAGATTATATGCTGCCGGATTTTGACGGCATAGAGCTTACGGCAAAGCTGAGACAGCTTGTGGGAGATAAGGTTCCCATAGTGATTGTTACGGTTTATGACTGGGCAGATGTTTTGGATAAGGGCAGGGAAGCAGGCGTAACCAAATTCGTCAGCAAGCCCTTGTTTATTTCGGATGTTAAGAGATTTTTGGGCGAGCTGTTCCTTAATAATGAAGAAGAGGACGACAAGCCCGACAGCCTTGAGGACGATAAGTTTAAGGATAAGAGAATACTTTTAACAGAGGATAACGAGCTTAACGCCGAAATCGCCATGACCCTTTTGGAGGAAGCGGGCTTCAGCGTAGAACACGCCGAAAACGGTCAAATAAGCGTTGATATGATAAAGGAAAAGCCGGCAGGCTATTATGACCTTGTTTTAATGGATGTTCAAATGCCCGTTATGAACGGCTATGAAGCTTCAAAGGCAATAAGGGCTTTGGAGGATAAGGAAAAATCACAGATAACCATAGTGGCTATGACCGCCAACTCCTTTAAGGAGGACGTAGAAGCCGCCTATGAAGCCGGTATGAACGCCCATTTGGGCAAGCCTATTGACATACCCAAGCTTTTTGAGCTTTTGAAAGAAATATTATAAACATTCTTCGAGGAGACGATTTTTATGAACAGCAGAAAAAATGCTTCTGCGGCAATGCTTGCGGTGATTATAGGCATTGTTTTGATTGTGGGGGGAACAAGCTATGTTAAAATGCTTGAAAACTCTGTTTGGAATCAGCTTGTTTCGGAAACGTTGGAAATGACCTCTATGGGCGCCCATGCCTTTGAAATTTATGTTGACAAGGATATGCAGGTTATGGATACCATTGCCAACGGCTTTGTTAAGAAAAATGCCGATCCCGAAATAATTCTTGATGTAATGGGTGCGTTTTCAGAGTCTGTTGCAAACTATACCGTTGTTGACCTTGACAACAAAATGTTATATTCAAACAGGCTTGAAGGAGCATGTCAGCTGACTGACGAGCAAATTCTTGTTTATGAAAACCTTGCGGGAAACAGCGGTGTCAGAACGCCTTATATGAATGACTATAATAACTCCATGACACTGGGCTATTATGAAAAGTTTACATTTGCAGACGGAACAAGAGGGCTTCTGCAGAAGGGTCAGCTTATTTCAAACATAACAAGCGAGTTTTCTATTTCCTATTATGAGGGAGAGGGTCATTCATATATCATAGACGAAAACGGAAAGGTTCTTGTAAGACCCAACTATAAGGGCGAAAGCAGCTTTTCAAACATTTATAATATTTTGGAAACAGAGGGAAACGAACAGGTTTTAGCCGATTTCAAAACACAGCTTGAAAACTACGGCAAGGGTACAGCCTCATTTATTATTAACGGTGTGGAGCAGATAGTTGCCTACGTACCTCTTAAGGGAACCGACGACTGGTATTATATAGCCATTGTTCCGGATTCCGCTTTAATGAAGCACGCCGGGGAAATTTTGAATACTTCCAGAACCGCCGCTTTGGTGGTAGGGGCTGTGTGCATTTTGGGCTTTTTGTTCTGGCTTCTTATTAACAAAAACAGCAAAGAGGTTCTTGAAAAGGAAAAGGAAATTTTTCACAGAGACCAGATTTTCAGTATCCTCGCCAGCAATACAGACGATGTTTTTATTATGATTTCGGACAGAACCCTTGAGGTTGAATATGTAAGCCCCAACTCAAGCCGAATTTTCGGGCTTTCAGACACAAACCTTAAAAAGCGTTTTGAAGAAATTTCAAAAATGATAACCTTTGACGACAACAAAAATGTTTTTGACATTATATATCAGATGAGTCCCGACAGTACATATACAAGAAACGGCCGTATAGATAATGAGGAAAGAGGGGAAACAGTTTACTTTTTGGAAAAAATTTATAAACAGAGGGTTGACGATGAGGACAAAACAATTCTTGTGTTTTATGACAGAACTCAGGAGACAAAGAACAGAAAAATGCTTGAAGAAGCTCTTCAAATTGCTAAGGTAGCCAACGAAGCAAAAAGCACCTTCCTCAGCAATATGAGCCACGATATAAGAACCCCTATGAACGCTATCGTAGGCTTTGCGGCACTTCTTGAGAAGGACGCAGACAAGACCGAAAAGGTTAGATCATATACCGGAAAAATCATTTCTTCAAGCCAGCACCTTTTGGGGCTTATAAACGATGTTTTGGATATGAGCAAAATCGAAAGCGGCAAAACCACCCTTAATACGGCGGAATTTGATCTGCCGGAGCTTGTTCGTGAGGTAACCACAATCGTAAGAACCCAGTCCAACGCCAAAAAGCAAAGCTTTGATATTGCAGTTAAGGATGTTGTTCATGAGCATCTGACCGGAGACAAGCTGAGAATTAATCAGGTCTTGATAAACATTCTGACCAATGCTGTTAAATATACCCCCGTGGGCGGCGAAATTAAGCTTGAAATAATAGAGCTTCCCCAAAAGACGAAGAATATTGCAAGGCTCAAATTTATTGTCAGCGACAACGGTATAGGCATTTCCGAAGAATATATGAAAAACATTTTTAAGCCCTTTACCCGTGAAACAGGCAGCATGACAAACAAGGTTCAGGGAACCGGCTTGGGAATGGCTATAACCTCTAACATTGTTGAACTAATGGGAGGAACCATTCACGTAGACAGCAAGCAGGGCGAGGGCAGTACATTTACTGTTGAGCTTGAAATAAGAATAAGCGACAGAGACGTTGACAAGGACTTCTGGAAAAAGCACTGTGCAACACATATTTTGGTTGTTGACGATGACGAGGACACCTGTAAGAGCATTTTAACCGCTATGGAAGGCACGGGGGTTGAGACGGAATATGTTCTTGACGGCTACTCCGCAGTTTCAAGGGTTAAGACGGCTAACGCAGAGGAAAGAGACTTTAATTTCGTTCTTATCGACTGGAAAATGCCGGGTATGGACGGTCTTGAAACCGCAGCGGAAATAAAAAAGGTTTTGCCCAGAGATATACCTATAATGATACTTTCAGCCTATGACTGGAGCGAAATTGAAGTAAAGGCTCTTGAAATAGGCATTGCGGGATTTTTGCCAAAGCCTTTCTTCTTAACCAATTTTAAGAGGGTCATTGAAAATATAAGAGAAAAGGAAAAGGGAGATAAAACCGAAGCTGAAGAAAAGAATGTTTTAAGCGGTCTGAATATTTTGGCGGCTGAGGACAACGAGCTTAATTCAGAGCTTCTTTATGAGCTTCTGACAATGTCAGGCGCAAGGTGTGAAATTGTTGAAAACGGAAAGGAAGCGGTTCTCAGGTTTGAAAGCTCCGACGAGGGTGAGTTTGACCTTATTCTTATGGATGTTCAAATGCCTGTTATGAACGGCTATGAAGCTGCTGAAATTATAAGAAAGTCCGGTCATATTAACGCAAAGGATATTATTATAATCGCTATGACGGCGAACGCTTTTGCGGAGGACGTTAAGGCTGCCCTTGATTCGGGTATGGACGCACATATTGCAAAGCCTATTGATATGGACAGGCTTGAAAATGTTTTAAGCGGACTTTTGAGCGAAAGGGGGAAGGGGTAAAACTTTAAGGAACCGGAAGCTGCAAAAAAGCCTCCCCTTGAGGGGAGGTGTCAGCCATACTGATTTTTGTGAAAAATCAGTATGGCTGACGGAGAGGTGAAATTTGGCAAAATGAAGTTTAATAAAAGGAAAACCGCTCCACCTCTCAGCTTCACTGCGTTCAGCAGCTCCCCTCGAGGGGAGCCTTAACCAATAACAATCACTATATTAATCAAAAAATTTTAACAAGGGGTGATTCTTATGAAAAGAATTTTATCATTAATGTTGTGTATAACCTTACTGCTTTGTTCTGTAGCAGTTACATCTGTTTCCGCTGAGGAAACCTCCGGCAGCTGCGGTGACGGCGTAACATGGAGCTTTGACTCCTCAACAGGCGCTCTTTCAATTGAAGGCAGCGGCGCAATGCAGGACTACGCCAATGTTCTCAGCATACCCTGGAAATCCTACTGCCCGAGTATTAAGTCGGTTTCCATAGGAGAGGGCGTAACCAAAATAGGAAGCTATTCTCTCACATGGTGCGAACAGGTCACAAGCATATCCTTGCCTTCCACAGTTAAATCAATCGGCAGAAACGGCATGGCATGGAACGAAAGCCTTAAAACCGTAACCCTTCCCGAAGGGCTTGAAACAATCGGCGAGGAAGCCTTTGCCTGCTGTTATGCCCTTTCTTCGGTAACTATTCCTTCAACGGTAACAGAGGTTGAAAGCACTGCGTTTTTACAGTGTTCAAGCCTCAGCGCAGTAAATGTGGCTGACGGCAGCACCTTTAAGTCTCAGGACGGCGTTTTAATTGACCAAAGCGGAACTCTTCTCTGCTACCCTGCGGGAAAAACCGCTGAAAGCTATACCGTTCCCTCAGAGGTTAAGCTTATAGACAATTCAGCCTTCAGAGAAAACGGTTATCTTAAGACTATATCTATGGAAAGCGTAACTGAAATAGGCGAAAGAGCTTTTATGGGCTGTTCTGCTCTTTCAAGCGTTTCAATGGCAGGCGTAAACAAAATAGGGGCTATGGCTTTTTACGGCTGTGACGGACTTCTTTATATAACCATTCCCGAAAGTGCAGCATCAGTAGGGGAAAAGGCTTTCAGAGCCTGCTCAGACTTAAGACTTGCCATATTTGAAAACAGCGGAACAGCTGTAGGTGAAAGTGCCTTCAGAGACTGTTCTCAGCTGACTATTGTAGGCGGAATTGACTCCGCTGCCCTTACCTATGCAAACAATAACAATGTTCCCTTCTATACAGCTGTAAACGTGGTTTATAACGGCGAAAAGGTTAAATTTGACCCGTCGGCGTTTATTGTTTCAAGCGGCGTAACTATGGTGCCTATGAGAGGCGTTTTTGAAATGCTGGGTGCCGAGGTAAGCTGGGACGGAGCTTCTCAGACTGCATCTGCAGTAAAGGACGGAACAACTGTTTCAATAACTATCGGCAGCAGTGTTCTCTATAGAAACGGCGAAGCTGTAACATTAAGCGACAGCGGAAAGCTTATCGCCGGAAAAACCTATGTTCCCTTAAGAGCGCTTTCCGAAGCCTTCGGCAACACAGTTGACTGGGATCACTCAACAAAAACAGTCACTGTTTATTAAAAATATATAATAAGCCAAATATAGAAAA
>JAJBVU010000232.1 GCA_020859645.1 Eubacterium sp.
TTATTTATGTATAATATGTGCATAAAACTTCTGAGTTGAAACAGTTGGATTGAGACTGTTTTGGGAAAAAATCGGTTTTTGCTTATGATTAAACGGTTTGGCAGGAAATATCAGTGCAGATAAGGAATATTCTATGGGATTTAATACAGAAAAAATAGGCGATGATTATAAAAACGACAAAAATGAGAGGCAGATATTCGATAAAATTACAGAAGTAATTCGAAAATTCTACAGTAACGGAATTCGTTTTGATGATACGGTAATCCGTTTATTGGAACAGGCTTCATCTTCGTCAATAGATGAATTAACCCGGAATGAATTGAAAAAGAATATGTTTTGCCGCAGTGACGGCTTGTATTTTTTAACTGATGTTATCAGTAATTCCAAACAAAGTGAATTGCTTAAAAAAGAAAATTTGCTGTATGAAATATCAAAGTACGGCTGCATTGACCTAAGAGCGTTATTCTTTAAATATAACGGCTTAGGCAAAACAGCGTGCCTCAGAAGTGAAAAAGATTTTGAAGATTATTTAATGTTTTTGCTGCCTGATGAAATACGAATAGGTAAGGCGCTGAATACAAAAATCATCAGAAAAAAGGGTGTGCCTGTCAAAAAGGCTCTGGATACGGCTGCAAACAAGGTTATATTGACAATTAAAGAAAACGAATGCATTACTCAGGAGGATTTACAAACAGAATTTTCATTTTTTTCCAATGAGTTTCTTTGCCGTATTCTTGAAAAAAATAATGACAGAGTATTGCGTGCTGAGATTAATGATTTTTTGTGTTATCAAACAATTGAATCAATCGGACTCGGAGAAGGGTTTTCAGATGTGTTGGATGAATGTCTTGATATGCTGGACGGTCTTTCGCTGACGCCTTCTCAAGAGGTTATTCATGCACTTCTCAGTATAAAGCTGGGATATAATTTTAAAGATGAATATAATATTTCCGATTATAAAACGTTTCGATGTATTGTTTCGGCATATTATAAAGGAAACAAGCGGCGAGAATGGGCAGCCGGCAGCTTCTTGGAGGTTAGCAGTGTAAATGTATGATTTTGAATGGGATAATGAAACAGGCGGTTATAAACTTATAACAAGCACCGGCAGATTTATTGCAAATGAAATTCGTCCGGTTTTTGCCGAGGAGATTGAATTGACCGGTCTTGCGGAATATATTGATTATGACAAAAGCGATAAACGGCCTTTTATGTGGGCGCAAAAAAATGTATATTATTATAACGGAGAAAAAATTGCTCAGTTCAACGGAACCCAATATGGAAAGCCCGTTAATATAACACGTTATTTTGAGGGCAGGAAAGAAATCAAACCCGTAAATGTGGATTTGATGATTAAAAAGAATTCTCAAATTATGCAGGCTGTTGTCGACGATGCAAAACGCCGTACAAAGGAATTATACGATGCCGATATATCGCACTGTGACAAGGCATATATAGCCTTTTCAGGGGGAAAAGATTCCGTTGTTTTGTTAAACATATGTGATGAAGTTCTTCCGCCGGATGTTCCTGTTATATTCAGTGATACGGATATGGAATTTCCCGATACTTATGAAGTTTGGAACAAGATTCAGAAAATTTTTCCAAATCGTACATTTATTTCTGCCAAGGCTGATGTCAAAGCTTTAGAAAACTGGAAATTATTCGGACCTCCGTCGAGAACTATCCGTTGGTGCTGTTCAATCCATAAAAGCACACCGGCATTAATTAAATTAAAACAAATGACAGCTAAAACATCAATACGTGTTATGGCTTTTGTAGGTGTACGAGGGGAAGAGAGTATAAGCAGATCCTTTTATGAGGATTCAAATAACGGAATAAAGAACGCTTCCCAAATGAACAGAATGCCTCTTCTCGATTGGGGAGCACATGAAATTTGGCTTTATATTTTTGCAAATAACCTTATTATTAATAAAGCATACCGATGGGGGCTTCCTCGGATTGGCTGCGTTATGTGTCCCGAATCGTCGGAAAAATATGTTTGGCTTGTTGATAAAGTTTATCCCGGAGTAATTCAAGACTATATTGATATTATTACAGAAAGCAGCATTAAAACATTTCACGGCAATGATGATAAGATTGATTATATTGCAAAACAGGGATGGCAGGCAAGAAAAAGCGGAGCTATTCTCAGAAACACTATAACGGCGCCTATAGAAAGCACGGATAAAAACAATGTTGTATTTAAAAGCTCCTTTTTTGATGAACAGCGTTTTTACACATGGATTAAACCTTTAGGCCGTGTTGTTTTTGACCCCGAAACAAAGGAAACACGTCTTAAACTGCCGCATACTCTTGATGAGGGCATTCCTTTTTCTTATCACACACCCCATGCCGGCGGCGGCGAGCTTTCGATCAGCTTTTGTTCGGAAGATGAAAGATTATCTTTAACCCCTTCAATCAGAACTATGCTGAAAAAAGTATCGGCTTGTGTTGCCTGCAGAGCCTGTGAAGCAGAATGCGCTTACGGGGCATTATATTTTTCGGACGGCAGAATGCAGATAAATGAAGAAAAGTGTGTTCACTGCAAAAAATGTTTTGACAATATTGACAGGGGCTGCTGGAGGTATAAATCCATGTATAAAAGTGAAAATGATAAAAAAAATCGAATAAACAATATTAACAGTTATAATAACTTCGGTCTGCGTGAAAAAGATTCTAATCTTTGGGTTTCTGCGTTGGCTGAAATGGGTGATAATTTCTTCCCGTGGAACAGCAGTCATCCTTTAGGCAGCAAAATGGTTGATGCTGCAGGCGTGTGGTTTAAACAGAGCGAGCTTATAGATAAAAAAACGAAAAAACCAACACCTTTGACGGATTTTTTTAGAAAATTCGGCGGAGACTCCCTTATCGGCTGGGACTTTATATGGATAGCCCTTGCAAACAATTCTATATTAATAAAATGGTTTATTACAAATACTTTGATTGGGGAGTTATATAGCTTGGAAAAGCTTGCGGATATGCTGAAGGTTGCTTATCCGAATTTAGGAAATTCCACAATCAAAGGGGGGCTTGCTGCGTTTAAAGACTTGATTTCCAAATCTCCCGTAGGCGGCAAAAATGCAATGGTACAGTATGAAATGAAGGGGAAATCCGTTGTTTCGGTTATAAGACTTTCAAAAACCGTTCATCCGTTGGTTGTTCTTTACGGGCTTTATATAATGGCAGGAGCTTCCGACAGCAGCACCTTTACAGTGTCGGGAATTATGGAGGCGGATGTAAATTCAATATATGTGTCTCCGTTGGTGGCGTTTGGTATTTCTGCAGGAGAATTTAAACGCATTTGTGAGGGACTTCACAGCCGATATCCTGATTATATTGCTACTACTTTTACACACGGAAATGATGAAGTGAGGATATATCCCGATAAATTCAATATATTTGATATTATTACACTTGCAATTCAGGAGGCTTAAGCATGGAAGAACGGTTTTATAATAAATTTTTTACGGTTCCCGATGATTATAAAGCCAATATGACCCGTGAGGTTATTAACGAAACTCCGGAGACCTGGCTTAACTTTTATCCCCATGTTAAATATTTGGAATTTCTTAAGACTCTTTTTGATGAAGCAAAATCAGTGTGGCTTACGGGAAACTACGGAACAGGCAAGAGCAATGCTGCCCTTGTGACAGTTAAGCTGTTTATGGACGATATGTCACGGGTTGAGAAGTGGTTTGATGAACACAGGGGAGTCATTCCCAACTGTGAAAGCTTAAAGTTACAGCTTCAAAATATCAGAAACAGCGGCGTGTTGGTTATATATGATTATAATGCTGCGGGAATCGGACCCAATGAGGAGCTTCTTGTCAGACTTGAAAAAGGTATTCTTTCCGCTTTACGGGAATATGGTTATTCTTCACCGGCGAAAGGAAATTTAGATTTAGTAATTGAAAGAGTACGCCGTGAAGGGGACAACTTTTTTAAAACCCGAGATTCAATAATACATGAAATGAAATCTCTTAAATCGGACATCTGTACTGTTGAACAGTTAGTAACAAAGCTTATAGAAGAAGATAATTCAACTGCGCCCACACATTATCTTGAAGATGTACAGACGGTACTTCATAGGGATAATATATACTTAGACGTAGATGTGCCCTCTTTTCGTGAATGGATTTCCGCAATTTGCAAGGCAAACGGTCTGAAGAGAATTATATATATTTTCGATGAATTTTCAGATTTTATAGATGCAAACAGCGGTTCGCTGAAAACTTTTGAAGATGTAACGGAAGCTCCGTCTGTTAATCATTTTTATCTGGTTCCGGTTACTCATAAAGAGCTCGGCGCATTTTACGGTGAGAATTCACCCGGCGCAAACAAAGCAAAGGACAGATTTTATTTTCGTAATCTTCAGATGCCCAATGATGTTGCTTTCAGGCTTGCGGCTTATGCTATGAAGCCAAATGAAGAAGAACCCTATTGTTCCGAATGGAAAAAAGAAAAAGATTTTCTTTGGAGCAGCATTTCAGCCGTAGTTGATAAATTTAAGGATCCGGAATCCAGCGAAGCCTATGTTGCAAGGGAATCTTTTTACGCTGTTCTCCCAATTCACCCTATGGCTGCATTTTTGCTTAAATTTTTGGCGGAATCGGCAAGGTCAAGTCAGCGCAGTATCTTTGAATATTTAAAAGGCAGCGCCGACGGACGTGAATTTCAAGAGTTTATTGCCTGCGGAGGTCCGCAAATAACCGGCAGGCAGTTTTTGACAGTGGATTATCTCTGGAAATATTTTATGGAAAGAGAAGATTCCGGTCAGGCTAAAGAAATTATTGAAATAAAAATGGAATATGACCGTATAAAAGCACGTGAATTTGCTGCTTTCGGCGATGATCAGCCGGAAATCAGAATACTTAAAACGGTTTTGCTTTTTACGCTGCTTTCACGGCTTAACCCAAATGGGCATGAACGCCTGCAGCCTACCGTAGAAAATATTGAGCTTTCTTTCCGTGGCGACGGTGTTGTAATGGATGTGGAAATGTATCTCAGGGATTTATCCGAAAACAGACATTGCTTTTCAATTGTTAACGGGAACATTGATTTATATACAACTACTGTAGGCAGTGACGAATTGAATAAAAAGAAGCAGGAGCTTTCCGGTCAGTTTTATGAGCTTCTTTCACCTGTATGCAAAACCGATATGGAAAAAGCCACAAAAAGCGCAAGAGCCGGATTTTCAAACGAAAGATTTGACATAAGAGTTTCCGATTCAAGTCATATGACGCTTACTAATATTACTTCCGCTACCCGTGAAAAATACAGCCGTGGGAATAATAAGGATAACGGCTCCGTTTGCTTATGGTTTGTTGTTGCCAAAAATAAAACAGATCAAATGCAAATTCAAGGCAGACGTGAAAGTCTGCTGACAAATTTACAGGGACACAGAATTATTATAATTGATTTTCCGGAAATTACTTTTTGCGGAAAGAACATAAATCTATGGGAAGAATATGTGACGCTTTATTCTCAATATTTGCTTGAAAACAGCGATGCGGCAAAAAAACAGATTTCAGACAGTATTAAAAGAATTGAAGCCGAATGGACAGAATCGCTGAGGTCAAGCGAAGCCTCTCTTAACTTAAGCTATTATAATACGGAAAGCAAACAGATCGAAACACGTAAAAGCTCTTGGGCTGATTTTAGATTTTTCCTGCCCGTATATATGGGGCGGGTTATGGAAGCCTGTCCGGATATTTTAACAGAGCAAATTACGGCATTCAGCAACAGCGGACTTAAATCATGGGCGCTTGCCGGAATTCGTTTTTGTGCTGTAGGAAACTCGGGGCAGCAAAAACAGCTTATTAATAATTTGTCTAACCGGGGCATTAACGGATCTGACGATTGGTTTTTAAAAAATCAAGACCACCCCTTTGGCAGGATCAGAAGTGTGTTGGAAAAGAAATATAAAAACACTGTAGGGAATAACACAAATTTTTCTCTTCGCAAGGTTTATATTGAGCTTCAGCGTGCGCCTTTCGGCTTGCGCTACAATTGTTTAAGTGCGTTTACTCTCGGATTTTGTCTTAGCTGGATTTTAGATAAAAATTGTCAGTGGACAAACGGACAAATGAATTATCCCTTAGATGAGGAAACACTGGCGGAAATAATTGAAAAAACAGTTTCTTTAAAAAATGACAAGGAAAAGTTTATTTGCCGGCTTTCCAAAGAGGATCGCATTTTTGCAAAAAAAGCTGCCTGTATGTTTGGGCTTCATGAAATTGAAAATTCTACGCCTTTGGAAACGCTGAGAGTTATATCTTCTAATGTTGAGGAAAATTCATGCAAAGTTCCTTTGTGGGTGTTGGCGGAGTATATTCGAAGTACAAAGCCGGAACATGAAAACATTGCTTCTGTACTGGATAAATTATGTATTGCATTCAGAATAAGCTCTAAAGGCAAAACAGAGGAACGCTCGGCAGCAACCTTCGACATAGGAGCAGAGCTTTTAAAAAACGATGAAATTATTGATATTGCCGCAAAATATACTAAATCAGATGTATATATTACGGCATTTCAAAGATATATAGACAGCTGCCGCCCCGAACTAATGAAACTGGCGGAAAATATAGGTGACCGCAGCCATGAATACTGCAGTCTCATTTTGGAAAAGGCTGCGCCCGTATCAGGATGGCTTTGGAATAAGTCAGATATTTCAGGACTTATAGACCTTGTGGAATGTATGTATCGGGTAGTCGAAAAAGTGCGCAGACTTTTAAATATAACAGGATATATAACATATGAAGATGTTTTAGTTCGCCTGAAAAAGAAAATGGAAGGAACAGGATTTCCATATGCGTTTGTAGGGGAAAAATATCCCGTTGTTGAAGCTATTGCCGAAGAATTAAAAAGTGAACAGGATGCACAAAAGCTTCTTGAATGTATTCAAAACAGCGAAAATGATTTATCATTACTCTATAATGATCCGCAGTACAGTATTCAAAAAAGGCTTCTTCGGGAGCGGCTTGGTGAAAATGCATTAACTGATAATGAACTGTCTGCAATTATTAATGATATGCCCGTTACAGAAGGCTATTCCGTTAATATGTCTTCAGATGCATACATAAAGCTTGTTCGTGACTTGGCAGCAAAAAATGTCAGAAATACAATCATAAATAAAAATGCGGAAGAATGCAGAAGGATCTGCGGTTTTGACAATATAAGTGAATGGTGCGGCGAAACTCACCTGCCTGCATGGACTCTCTTTTCGGAAACGGATAACAGCAGAGAATTAGTCAGAATTTTGATCAAGCCGGAAAATTTCACCAATGATATTCTTGAAAAGGCTCATGAAATTCTTACGGTCCTTCCGAAAGCCGAAATAAAACACTGTCAAAATGTTTTCTTACAAAAAGCAGTGCCTGAAAAATACAAGGTTCTTAACGTGGGCTTGGCATCACTGCTTAGATTTCTGACGGATAATTACGGAAAAGACCCTAATAAATGGCCGGAAAATCCAAATATACTTGCCTTTATAAAAGAACAATATCAAGAGGAGTTTGCTCCGGCTGTTACAAGCAGGCTGCGTTTGGAAAAAGCCGAAATCCTGAAGGAAAAGTTGTTAAAAATGGCTAAAACCGACCCTGATATAGGTTTGAAATTTTTGGAGCAGTAAAATATGAAGTATTCATTAAACGATTATTCACAATACATAGAAAATAAGTGCACAAGGGTAATAGTATATCCCAATAAGGAAACAGGGGCTGCAATTGTGTCTGCATATTTTTCCGAAAAAGTCAACATTATTCCTCTTTGGAAATTGTTCGGCAGTACACTTGAAATATTGCCGAGCCCCAAAAGAGTTATTAAAGCCATACGTGAGGCTTCAAAAGAAACTGACAAGCCTTTATTATTTGTGGGGATTGATTCTTATTTATCATTAATAACAACAGGCGGCAGAAAAGACTTTTTTATAGGCGTAAGAAGTCTTTTGGACGAACAAAAATCATTTGCCCATTTATTAATCGGCAGCACTTATTTTTGCGGCAGTATTATGCATAATCCCAAATATGAAGGGGCAATGCAAATTGTTTATTTTAAAGGAAATACAGAAGAAAAAGATTTAAGCATTACCCTTCTGCCCTCTTACTGGGCTGCGGAAAGCTGTCTGCTGAAAAATCCGGCTGAAGCAATGCAGCAGCTGGGCGATTATATGCCTTCGGGCAGCTATGTTTTTGCAGTCAGTGAAGCCGGCTTACCCCTGACCGGCTATAATGATGTATCTGTCTTAAGAGATCCTAACAGGGCTTTAAAAAGATTATATAAAATAGATGCGGATTTTACTGAAAATCAAGCAGATATTCTTCTCAGAGAGTGCTCAGGGAAGGTTAAATCCCCTGTTGATGTGATTACAGAAAGATTCGGTGAAGAAAATCTCACCTGCAGTAAGGCTCCCTTAAGACTTTTCGAATTAAAAAATGATGAACTGTGGGGTTTATATATTTGGCTTCTGAAATTACGTATTAACAAGAATACATTTTTATTCAAGGTTCTTCAGCGGTGTACCGTTCCCGAGAATTTCATTGAGCAATATATTGTCGATGCGGCAGCGGAATTAATGGAAGATAAAAACGCCGGGGTTTATGCAGCCGAAAGGGCAGCCGCTCTCGCAAATTTTAACTCTGCAGAACCGCTTATATCAAAATTTGTGTCGGCAACAGAAAACAATGCGGCTTCAATACAATTTTTGAACTGCGGAACAAAAACCGAAATGGAAGGGTTGATCCGCCGTGCCGCTATGTATGACTTAAATATTGAACTGCCCGATGTTTTTGATGCTGCAGATCCCATATTAAAATATTATATTTCGCCGGGCTTTGATTACATGATGAATAAAAGTCTGACAGAATACTTTACAAAATTGCGCTGTTTCAGAATTAAAAATTATGTTGATAAGTCCTTTGTAGATGAAGCATATAAAGCCGAAGTGCCTAAAGAAATTAATAAAAGAGATCAGATAATAGGAAAATATGACGACGGAAATACGGCTTTGCTTGTTGTAGACGGGCTGGGAGCCGAATATTACCCTTTGCTTATAAATATGGCTAAACTAAATAATCTGAATATTGAAGAAAAGCAGATAGTGGAGGTAAATTTGCCTACATCAACAAGGTTTAACCGTATTAAATGGAGCAGGGAAAATGAACTTAAGCGGGTTATGCGTGTAGACAATATATCTCATGACGGTTATTCAAAATATGAAAAATGCGGATATGAGGAGAATTTAGCCGAAGTGTTTTCACTGTTTCAAAAAACCATATTAACACGTGTTGTTTTGGGTCTTAATAATTATAAACGGGTTGTTTTGACAGCGGATCACGGCTCTTCATATTTGGCTTTAAATGCACAAAAACTGAAGCTTGCCCGTACAATTGAATGGAACAATCCGGATGACTGGCGGTTTACATCACTGCCTAACGAAATAGAAGCCGCAGATGATTTAGAAGCCGTATACAGACCGGAGGACGGATTTACTTATTATGCGGTAAAAGGCTATAACAGACTGTCGAAATCGGGAGGCAAATTATACGGACTTCACGGAGGAGCGTCTCTTGAAGAAAGGTTAGTGCCCTTTGTGGTGTTTTCTAACGAGGCTTTGTCCGAACCGGAAGAGGAAACGGCAGCTCAGTTTATAGAAGATGATGATTTTGATATATGATTAAACAGCTTAAGCGGTTAGGGAGGAAGCTATGTATAATATTGATAAACTGAAACGGAATTTTCCGCAGACTTCAATTTATAAAGATAAATCCATTAATGCTATTTTTAAAACAGCTAAAATAGAATCTTTTTTGCGGGACTGGATTATCAGAAAAAAAGCCGGACCCGATGGGCGTATTCAAGACACAGACGCACTGAGTGAATATATAAGCAGGACCATTCCCAGACAGGATGAACGAAGTAATTTAGAAGACGCAGCAAGAACAAACGGTGAAACCAGACCCTTTCTTGCCAAAATTAATATTTCTTTTAATTCTGCTGCTAATT
>JAJBVU010000239.1:0-361 GCA_020859645.1 Eubacterium sp.
CGAGAGCTCTGTGACAAAATTCAAATTCCTTTGAGTCCGGGCAGGACAGTAAGGTGCATTTGTTTTCATTGGCATATAAAACAGCGTTTCCCAAAAGTCCTGCGGCAGTGCGTCTGCTGTTGTTTAAAACAGCAAAGGCATAAATTCGAAGTTCTCTTTTAAAGGGCGAGGAAGCCATACCCAAAAAGCCCTTGAGAACACCGTCTTCTATACATATAAAGGAGCATTCGTCAAACATATCGCCGAAAGTGCTGAAAAATGCACAAATTTCGGGGGGGGGGGGTTAAAAAACAGTTATTAAAAAGATAATATAACGGGATTTTTTTTTCGGTATCTTATGGAATTTAAATTAAGAAAATAG
>JAJBVU010000239.1:371-9981 GCA_020859645.1 Eubacterium sp.
CCCCCCCCCCCCCCCCCCCCCCACACCCCCCACACCCCCCCCCCCCCCCCAAAAATACACTTATTTAAAAGATCATATATCCGGTCTTTATATTCCGGATCATATGGAATTATCATATAGATCAGATCCTTTTACACTTTTTGTCTTAAGCCTTCATACATTTTAAGAGAAACGGGAACGGAAATGTTCAGCTTTTCCGCTTCTTTCGTTAAATATTCTCCGAAGGTTTCAAGCTCCGCAGGGCGATGGGCGTTTATATCCCTCTGAAGGGAGCTTGTGGCGTTATAGGGGTGTTCCTTATAAAAGCGGTAAATTATTTCGTCTCTGTGGGAAGGCAAAATCTTTACCCCCTTTGCTTTTGCCACAGTACAGGCTTCGTCTACAAGTGCTTCATATTCAGCCGCTTTTTTAGGGTCGTCACGAAGTTCGCCTATTGTGTTGTTGTAATAGGCTGTGGCTACATTATAGGCGCAGTTAAGTATGTATTTTCTCCAAATTTCAAGCTCAATGTCCTCGGCGGCAATGCAGTCAACGCCGGCATTGTTCAGAAGAGCGCAGACCTCAGCTGTTTTCTCTTTTTCCTTTTCATTAGAGTTTTTAACACCTATTTTTACATCGGCGAATTTGCCCTGATGGGTAATTGAAAAATCGGGGTTTGAGTAGGAAATTATGTATATGAGAGAGTCAATAACCATAGCCCGGGGCAGAAGAGCCTTTGTTTTTTCGCCTTTGTCAATTCCGTTCATAACGGGAATTATAACTGTGCCGGCTGTAACTGCCGGAGCAATTTCAGAAAGAGCCTTTTCAAGAGAATAGTTTTTGACGCATATGAATATATAGTCCTGTGGGGGAAGGGAAGCTGCTTCCGTCACATTTTCCGCAAAAACGTTAATTTCGCCTTTATATTCGCTGTGAAGGGTTAAGCCTTTTGTTTCAAGGCTTTCCTTTCGCTTTCCTCTTGCGGCAAAGGTTACATGAGGATAGGTTTTGGCTAAAAGTGCGCCAATATAGCCTCCTACGCCGCCTATGCCCACAACTGCTATTTTTTTGTCATTAAAGTTATTTTCCATTTATGTTACCTCTTATTCTAAAATTATGTCAAAGCCCTCCCACTTAAGGGTTATGTCGGAAAAGGTTTTTTCACCTGACGGGGCTTTTAAAAGGTTTATAAGAACCGCCATTGCCGTCAAAAGAGAGCCGTTTCCCGGAAGATAAAGGGGGAGGTCGGTTCTGCCTATTTGGGCATTGTTTCCGTTTTTTGTATAGCGGTTTTTGGGCTCTTCCGCTAAAAGACAGTCAAAGGCTGTATCATACAGCCCAAGCCTGACAGCCGTCATAAAAATCACCGCAAAATCCCATCCCCAAAGAGAGGGCAGATCCCACACCTGAAGAACCTTTTCAAGAGTGTTTTTCATAATATCTCTGTCTATATCCTCACCGTTAAGATAGCCCAAAGACATAAGCATAGAGGGGTGGTCTGTGGCTTTTTCATTAAATGTGTCGGTTATATTTTGGTGTGCCTGATAAAGACCTCCGTAAACAGGGGGCTTAGCAATTTTTTCTGAAACTTCCTGCCATTTAGGCTCGGCTTTGTTAAGAAGCTTTGCCCAGCCTAAGGCAATTTTAAGAGAATGCTTAAAATAAGCAAGCTCAAAAGAGGGGTTTTTGACATCCTCAGGGTTAAAACGCTCTTGAACGGGAATAACCGGCGGCTCAATGTTATAGGTGTCTGTTTTTTCGTCATATACAACATAGTCCGCTATAAAATCGGCGGTTTCCTTAACCAATATGTAGTTTTCCGAAACGAAATCAAGAGCGGCTTTTTCTGAAGTCAAAGCCTTTTCCTTTCGAATAAGCTCAAGCATTTCTATAATGTGGGGCTGCTGCCAAATTATAAAAGGTGAAATTTTTGAGGGGCAGTCCTTTCCGGAGGGGCTGACCATTTTTGTCCACCTTGCCCCCTTATAGCCGTTTCGTTCTGCGTTTTCCCTTGCGGCAGGGAGAGTTTTCTTATACCAGCCTATGCTTTTTTCCAAAAGCTCGGGTCTGCCCCATAAAGCAGCCCATACACTGTGAATAAAATGCATTTCGAGGTGGGGCTTTCCGTACCAGCTGTTACAAATTAAGCCTGTTTCCTGCGGCGGCATAGTGCCTAAGCTGTTTAGGGCTGAAAGATACTCCGACAGAATTATCCGCCTTTCAAGCTCTTTTGCCCTTTGGCTTCCCTCGGCTGAAATAAATGCGCCTTTCTCCCAAAAGCCTTCCCAAAATGAGGTTGAAGAGTTAAATGCATCTTCATATGAAAGGAAAAGAGAGGACTTTTCTTTTGAAAGGGTTAATGTAAGAATAACGGTTTCTTCTTCAGGGGAGAGGGTTATGCTGTGGCTTGAGGTCTGCTTTAAAGAGCAGCCCGAAGCCTTAATATTTACAAAATAATTTGTTCTGTCTGCTTTTCGCCCTATGGTGTATAAGCCCTCGGAAAGGGGCTTAAGGACTGTTTCGTGCTTTTCAGGTGAAGTCCAGTCCGAGCCGGTTATTCTGCAGTCGGGATAGGGAAAGTCTAAGGAAAGTGCAAGACCTTCTTTTAAAAGGGAAGAGGTTATTTTAACTGCCAAGGTGTCTGAGGAGTGGGAAGAAAGGGTTGTGACTGAAACAGGCTCTTTTGCCAAATTAAAGGAGCTTTTTATAACTCCCGAATAAAGGTCAAGACACTGTTCTGTTTTCGAAAGCATAGCCGATGTTATTTTTTCGCCCTTGAATTTAAAGGAAAGCCTTAAGAGATTGAATTTGTGAGGGTTCCTGCGGAGATGCTCATAGACCTCTTCATTTCCTTTAAATTTTGTTCGGGGATAGTATACTTCTCTTCCGCAGAAGTCATATTCATTTTGTTTGAGATCGGCATAGGTGTATTCATAGCTTCCGGCGGCGTTTAAGCTTTCGTGCCACGCCCATTCAGCAATTGTGCAGAGAGGGTGTAGGGCTTATTCGTCATAATGGGTCTGAAGCCCTGTTATATCCGCCGTAAAAGCAAAAGAACCGCTGCCGACGTTAAGGGGCGAGTCGGGGGTGGGCTCGGTTAATGTTGGGTTGTGAGACGAAATAATTTGTCTGCGGTTCATAACGGTTTCTCCTTTTGGCTGTCACGGGATTTTTGTTCCGGATAAATTATAACGTAGCTTTTGACAATCTCATCCTGAAAAGACTTGGGCAGTCTGTCAAATTCATTTACATCGGTTAAAAAAGGAACATTGCTGTCGCTTATAAGATTTCTCAGTTCCCTTACCGACTTTTTTTCGCCGCCGAAGCTTTTTACGGCGAGGTCAAGGTCGCTGCCCGAATGGCAGTCTCCGTTAACTCGGCTGCCGTATGCCCAAATTTCAGCCTTTGGGCAGTAGCTTTCAAAAACTTCTGTCAGCATTTTGAGATATTTTTCTTTTACATCAAGCATTGTCTATTACCTCTTTCAAATGTTCGGCGTCTTTTAAGAAATCATCAATCAGTGTCAAGGTTTCGTCGGCAAATTCCTGTCCGTAATCGTGGGCGGTTGAGTTTCTGTTATCACGGTAATTCATCCACCTTAAGGTTTCTTCTTCCGTCAGAAGAGAATATTTGTGGGCGTGGCGGAAAATTTCTTTAAATGTTAGGGAGTCTGCGGCTTTTTTCGAAACAAGATAAGGAGCAATCTTTTTTCTCAGCAGCTTTCCGCTTTGTTCAAGAGTCATTTCAAAGCTTTTTACCAAAGAATTGCGGTAAAGCTCATAGTCTATCGTATCTTCATCTGTAAGCTTAAGCATATCGTAGGATCTTTCAAGAGTATTTAGGGAATCGCTGATTAATTAACTCATCGCAGCTTCACCGCTGATTTTCCCTTGTGCTTTGTCATTGTATTCTTGACGTAGGGCTGTCGACTACGCCTGCGAATACATTCCTCGCACAAGAAAAAATCAGCGTCAAATCTGCTTCGGTGAATTAATCATCGCTTCCCTAGACATTTTTGCAGGTACTCCGTATTAATTTCAGCCATATTTATCCCTTCTTTCTTTATTGCTTATTCCGGTTTCTTTAAAGGCATTATATCACAGGGAAAAGCCTTTTTCAACACGCAGAAAAAATATTTGCAGTTGAAATATGGTCGTAAGTCTGTTATAATAAAAATGAGGTTTTATAATTTTAATCAGGGTTTTAAGAAAGCAGATAAATTTATGAATGTTATAAACGGCGACAAAAACATTAAAGGCATAAACAGAAGGTATATTTTTACAATATTGGCTATGCTTGCTTTGGCGGCAGCGGTCTATTTGTTGTTTTTTGCTTTAAGCGCTCAGGCTCTTGACAAAAAAATGACGGAAGAGCTTTATTCAAACGTCGAAAGGGGCTGCTCCGATATTGCTCTCCGCATAGAGGACGACGTTAAAATGCTTTCGGCTATTGCTTCTCTTGCGGAGGAAAACGAAGAAAGCTATATTTTAAACAGGCTCAGAGCAGCGGAAAGCGCCGTTGACAGCTATATGCTGGGGGTAATTGACGCCGAGGGGGTTTTGAAGAACACAGACGGCAGAAGCTGCAGCTTTGAGGGTGAAGAGTGGCTTTCGGAGCTTTTTGACGGAAACATTGTCAGAGGGGCTTTGGTTTCAATTGACCAGGAGCAGTGTTTTTTAAGCTGCGTTCCCGTTTTTCACGGAAAAAGAGTTATCGGGGGAATATGCTGTGCAGACTATGCTTCAGGCTTTTACGAAAATACTCTTTTAACCGACCGTTTAAGCTACGGGCTTATAAGCAGCGAGGGAACGATTTTAGGCGGCGACCTTCAGGACGATAAAAACATAGGGAATATTTTATCGTCGGATAACCTGTCTAAATTTAACGAAGGCATTTCCGAAGGAAGAGCCGTTTTCATTAAGGAAAACTCCTACGGAGATGACGGAGAAAACATAAGGCTTATGGCTATGCCTTTGGGCATAAACGACTGCGCTCTTGCGGCTGTTATAAGCGGAGACGAATATAAAAAGGTTATAAAAAGCTATTTTTATCCCGCAATTGTTTTGTGCATAGGCTTTTTCTGGCTTACTGTGGCTGTGGCTATCATTTCGGTATTTTATTTAAAAAGAGTAAACACAGAGCTTGTTTCAAGACTTGACAGATATGACAGGGCGAGCCGTGTTTTGGGTGTGTTTTATTTAAAGCATCTGCCCGACAGACCGGGGCATATTACATATTATTCAAAGGCTTTCGCTGAGGGCTTGGGCTATGAAAAGGGCGAAATAGAAAGCCTTTTGAGAAGTTCCTTTGAAAGAATAATTTACAGCGGCGACAGAAGTACGGCGTTCCGTACCTTTGAAGAATTTTATTCATCAAGCGACAACGGCGCAAGCTTAAACCTTAGGCTTGAAAACAAGGCAGGGGGTATTCACTGGTATTCCGACTATATTATGAAGGACAGAAGAAGCGGCGAAATAGTTTCCGTTCTTATATCATCCGAAAAAATGATGGGGCTTCAGGGCAGGGCGGAGCTTACGGCGAGACGGCTTGAGCTTGTATGCAGAGCGTCTTCATATTATGTTTTCGAGCTTAACCTTAAGGAAATGGAGCTTTATATGTCTGACAACCTGAAGGAAAGGCTGGGCTATATAATTACAGCAAGAGACTGCTTTAGAGACAGCGTAAGAGAAAGGCTTATAAGCCCTCACAGCAGAAAAGAGCTTGAGGCTATGATAAGAAGCTATCGAAAGGGCGACAGAAGCTTCAAAGGGGCTGTGACGGTTATAAGCGCATCGGGAGAATATGTGAGGTTTAATGTGGAAACAGAGGTAATAGGTTCTGTTATAAACGATGATGTGAGAATTTTGGCAATTCTCAATGAAATTTATTAATAAAAAGGAGTGTATAAGCTATGAAAAAAACGGCTATGAGAACAGCGGGGCTTTTTACGGCGGCTGTTATGTTAAGTCAGGTGTGTACCTTCGGTGCATCTGAAAATTTCAAAGACGTAACCTCAAAATATGACTGGGCTTCCGAAGCAATCGACAGTCTTTATGCGGAGGGCATTGTTTCCGGCTTTCAGGACGGCTATTTCAGACCGGCGGCTAATATAAGACGCTGCGACTTTGTTATTATGCTTTATAATAAGTTCGGCGAGGGCGGCTCATACAGCGCAGTTTTGCCCGAGGACGTTGAAGCGGGGGTATATTATGAAAACGCCTATAAGTGGGCTGCCGCCGCAAGTATAGTAGAGACAGGTGAGCTGTTTTATCCCACAGACGATATAACCCGTCAGGATGCTTTTGAAATGCTTTTTAAGTGTCTTAAAGCAGACGGAACAATTGACGACAGCGATATAACATCGAATCTGGCTTCCTTTTATGACTCGGCAGACGTAGACAGTGACAAGGTTTCAGCCATAGGTACTCTTGCCTCTTTGGGAATTGTCAGCGGCTCAAACGGCTATATTTTCCCTGCAAGCACCATGACAAGAGCGGAAATGGCAGTTGTATTTTATAAGGCAGGCATTGAGGAAGCAGAGGCGGAAGCCGAGGCAAGCGGCATTATTGTAGACGGCAGCACAAGCGTTAATGTAGCAAGCGCAGATTCAAAATATAATATTACAACATCAGTTGATACAAATTATCTTATTGACGGAATTGAAGCTTCTATAAGCGATGAAAAGATAACCGTAACCGACGGCGGCAAATCCGGCATTATTATTCAAAACGGTGCAAGCCTTACCTTGAATAATTCCTCACTTGCTAAATCGGGAGATTCCAAATCATCGGTAAACACAGGCTCTTCAGGGGTAAACTCTGCCATAGTTTTGAGAAACGGTTCAACTCTTACCATGAAAAACACAACAATAAACAACTCCGGAACATATTCAAACGGAGTTAACGTTCAGGACGGAGAAAACACATTAACAATTAATGGCAGTGAAATTATTACCAATGCAGAAAATTCAACACCTGTTCTTGTAGGCGATAATTCAACAGTTAATATTTCGGATTCATCATTTACAAATAAGTCATCAAATACTCCTGCTGTAAATATTTCGGGAGAAGGGGCAAATGCAGAGCTTGACGACTGTATATTAAAGGCTCACGGCAGCGGTGCGCCTGCTCTTCGAAGCTCAGCCGAAAAGCTTGTTTTAAAGGGCGGCGAATATACTTCACTGACAGATGCGGCGATTGAAACCGTAGGCAACGCAAGCGTTCATGTTGAGGGAGCAGCTCTTACGGGAGCGGCTGTGCTTTTCAGAATTACATCAACAGCGAAAACCGCTTCGGACTATACTACAACCTGTACAGCTACATTTAAGGGCACAGACCTTACCTCTGATAACGGAGAGGCTGTTTTTGAGATTATAAACACAAATGCGGATATTTATGTAACAGGCTGTACTGTTGAGTCAAGCGGCACTCTTTTAAACAGCAAAATCGATACCACATCAAATGCCTATGCAAAGGGCGCCGATACCGTTCTTACTCTTGACGGTCAGGACGCAAAGGGCAATATTCTTTCAAACTGGGCGGCAAGCGCAACCCTTGTTCTTAAAAACGGCTCTGAATTTACGGGAGCATTAAACCCCCACCAGGAAGGCACCGTTAATATTGAGCTTTTAAGCGCAAGCGACAAGTGGATTCTTACAAGCGACAGCTATGTGGGATATATTGAAAACCACGGAGACTCGGGCTTCGGCAACATAGTTGATAACGGCTTTGATATTTATTATGATACAACAGATTCAAGAAATATATGGCTTAATCAGGAGACTTATGTTCTGCCTAACGGCGGACAGCTGAAGCCGTATTAAGGTCTCGCAAAAATGCACACATTTTTGCGAAGAGTCTAAGGTAGAAACCATCAAGTTTTCCGCAAAGTTGACGCTGTGAACCCGAAAGACATCGGTGTCGCACGAAGTGCGAGTTTTCTCGTCAGAGAAAACTTCTGAAAGCGTCAACTTCACAGAAAAGTTTCAGTCCACGTCACACTTGCCTGCGTGCATTCATTTCTGTGTAAACACAGAAAAAAGATGCACTGCGGAAGTGTTCCTTAATCGTTGAAAGCTTTAGCTTTCAACGAAAGAGGAACGGCAGCGGAGTGAAGTCTTGTTTTCGTACTTGTACGGAAACAAACGAACACAGCTTGACGTGACGAGGGCAAAGCTCGCCCTGCGGATTTAAGTCTGCGACGCTGAAAAAATAAGCCTTTTGCTAATTAAAGTCTTTTGGCTTTAATTGACTGAGCAGCGACCTATGTTTAATTACTGCTGTTCAGTCAATAGCAGCGGAGGTCAATGCGGCGTTTACGGCGCTTAAAAGCAAAGCGGAGGTTTCGGTGTTCTCCGTCAGCTCAATGTCGGTGGTTTGGGCTGAAAGAACCTCTTCTCTTACAGTTTCAAAGGAGGGGGCTATAAGGGGATAAAACACCTCCTGTGTTTCACTTAGGTTCAGCATTCTGATATCTGTGACGGAAGTCTTGTCTACGGTTACTTCGATAACAACAGGGCTTCCCGTCAGGATAATTTCCGAAGAATACGTCCCCGGTATGTAGGCGGTTTTGGGGGTTTTGCTGCTTAAAAAGGCTATAATTCCTATAATTACGGCGGCGCAGATAACTATAAAAATGGATTTTTTGATTATGTCCTTTATTTGGACTACAACTATTTTTGTGTTCAAGGCTGTTCCTCCGGTCAAAATTTGTTTTTAATTAAATATATGAAAGGTTTGTTTTTGATATTACTAAAAAGCAAACAAAAAAGGCAAGGTGAAGAAAGGTGGCAGACGCTGCATATTATAACGGAAAATTCGGACGGATGAGCGAGATTTCCGTTCCCATAACAGACAGGGCTCTTTATTTCGGAGACGGTGTTTATGATGCCGCTGCCGCTGTAAACGGTAAAATTTTTGCCCTTGACGAGCACATAGACAGGTTTTTCAACTCATGCAGACTTTTGGAAATAAAATTTCATATGTCAAGGGAAGAATTAAAGGATGTTTTAAACAAGCTGGCGGATATGTATGACAAAGATAAGGTCTGTATGGTCTATTGGCAGTCGTCGAGAGGATGCGCAGGAAGAGGTCATAGTTTTCCGGAAGGGGTAAAGCCCACTCTTATGGCTTTTGCGTCTCCCCTTGAAATGACGCCCTTTGACAGGGAATATGATGTTATAAGCCTTGAGGACAAGAGGTTTTATTTCTGCAACATAAAAACACTTAACCTTATTCCCTCTGTTTTGGCGGCTCAAAGAGCAAAGGAAGCAGGCGCCGACGAGGTTGTTTTTCACAGGGGCAGCAGAGTTACGGAAGGAGCCCACAGCAATGTCCTTATAATTAAGGACGGCGCACTTGTAACTCCGCCGGCTGACGAGCTTATTCTTCCGGGGATAACCCGAAAGCACCTTATGGAGCTTGCACCCTCGGCAGGGCTTAAGGTCAAAATTCAGCCCTTTTCTCTGACTGAGCTTATGAATGCCGATGAGGTGATAATTTCCTCTTCAAGCACATTATGCGCAAGGGTCAGAAGTGCAGACGGAATACCTGTAGGCGGAAAGGACGAAGCCCGCATAAAAGCCCTTCAAAGGGTTTACGGAGAGAAGTTTAAAGAAGAAACAGGTTATAAA
>JAJBVU010000009.1 GCA_020859645.1 Eubacterium sp.
GATAAATACTTTAAAATATTTTACAGTGTTACCACGGTAATTCCCGAATCACCTTCGCCGTATTCGCCCAATCTGAAGCTTTTAACCCCCGAATGACCTTTAAGATAATCGTGAACAGCTTTTCTCAAAACCCCTGTGCCCTTTCCATGAATAATATTTACGGGGCTGACATTGGCTAACATTGCTCCGTCAAGATATTTATCAAGCTTTTCGATAGCTTCATAAACGCTTAAGCCTCTTAAGTCAACCTCTGTTGAAATGCTTCTTGCGTTATTCATTCTGACCTTTGCGCTGTAAATACCCTTAGTGTTGGAGTAGTCCGCTTCCTTGGTTTCAGCCTGTGAAAGCCGCTTAATGTTGGTCTTTATTTTCATTATGCCTGCTTGAACGTAGAGGTCGCCGTTGCTGTCGGGGATAGTCACAACAGACCCTTCCGTTCCGATATCGTCAATAAAAACTCTGTCCCCTGTTTTAAGGTTCTTAAGTTCGATGCTCTTTTTCTTCTTTTTGGGGCTTTTCTTAGTAAGCTTTTCGTCGGCTTTGTTAAGGCTTTCCTTAAGGCTTCTTCTCTTTTCCTCAAGGCTCTTGTCGTTGCCCTCTTTTGCAAGCCGTCTCATATCCTTAATTATTTTGTCGCTTTCGTCCTTAGCATCGGATAAAATTCTTCTGGCGTCCTCATTAGCCCTTTGAATAATCTTCTCCTTACGCTCCTTAAGCTTTTCATTCTGCTCTTTAATTTCGGCTCTGAGCTTTTCTGCTTCCTTTCTGTAGGCTTCGGCTCTTTCTCTTTCAAGCTGAGCCTCTCTTTTGCCTGTTTCAAGCTCCAAAATAACGTCCTCTAATTTAACATTCTCATGAGAAAGTGTTTCCCTTGCCGCCGATATAATAAACTCCGGCAGACCCAGCTTTTTGGAAATTGCAAAGGCGTTTGACTTCCCCGGTATACCTATCATAAGGCGGTAGGTGGGGCTTAATGTATCAACGTCAAATTCACAGGAGGCGTTTTCAACCCCCTCTTCCGTTACGGCAAAAAGCTTAAGCTCGCTGTAGTGGGTGGTTACGGCGGTTCTGACCTTCATATTGTGAAGATATTTTATTATGGAAACTGCCAAAGCCGCACCCTCTGTAGGGTCTGTACCTGCGCCCAGCTCGTCTATAAGAACCAAAGATCTGTCATTAACCTGTGAAATTATATCGACTATATTTGTCATATGCGATGAAAAGGTGCTGAGAGACTGCTCGATACTCTGTTCGTCCCCTATATCCGCAAAAATTTCTTCAAAAACACCTAATTCAGAGCCGTCAAAAGCCGGAATGTGAAGCCCTGCCTGACCCATCAGCGAAAACAATCCCAGTGTTTTAAGAGCGACGGTTTTTCCCCCTGTGTTGGGACCCGTAATAAGAAGAATGTTAAAATCCTTTCCTATTCGAATATCCGTCGGCACAACCTTATTTCTGTCTATTAATGGGTGTCTTGCTCTTTTAAGGTTAATAACTCTGTTATCGTTAAATATAGGCTTTGAGCCTTCCATACTTAAAGAAAGCTCGCCCTTTCCGAAAACAAAGTCCAAATGAACCAAAATTTTGCTGTTTTCTCTTATAATTCCGCTTTGCTCATAAACCCCCTGAGTAAGCTTTTCAAGAATTTTCTCTATTTCCTCTTTTTCCTTAAGCTTAAGAGCCGCAATTCTGTTGTTTGCTTCAACTACGGAAGCCGGCTCCATAAAGACAGTAGCCCCTGTGGAAGAACGGTCGTGAAGTATACCCTTAAAGCTTGAAACATACTCCTGCTTTACGGGAACGCAAAATCTGTCATTTCTTATGGTAATAACAGGGTTTTGAAGCATAGTTTTTGCACTTTGGGAATGAATAATTGCATTTAAGCTTTCTCTGATTTTATCGTTTGCGCTTCTTATAGACTGCCTTATGCTGAAAAGCTCCTTGCTGGCAAGATCCGAAACCTCAGCTTCGGAAACAATTTTTCTGTTAATATCCGCTTCAAGGTCGGGAACAGGTATAATCCCCTCAAAATATGAGCCTAAAATGTCAAGACTGTCTCTTTTGTTGTCACTTTCGCCGTAAAGCTTGGCTTCGGCGCAGGTTCTCAAAAAATCAGCCACATTCAGAAGCTCTCTGAGGGATAAAATTCCCCCTGCTTCGGCTCTTTTCAAAACGCCGCTTAAGTCTCTTAAGCCCCCTAAGGGCAGTCTGCCCCTTTTGAGAATAACCGCCGCCGCTTCGGTGGTTTCGTTTTGGTTTAAATTAATTTGATTTATTTCCGTATAAGGCTTAAGCCCCCGGGCAAGTTCCTTCGCCATAGGCGAGGTGCATTTCTCCGAGAGCCTTTCGCATATTTTATTAAATTCAAGGGTGTATAAAACCTTGCTGTTCATATTTATTTACCACAGCCTCCAACGCTTCTTTTTAGGTTTTTTGTCTGACATAAATTCAATATATTTTCCCGTACCTATGGCTACACAGCTGACAGGGTCCTCTGCTCCGTAAAAAGCCTTTATGCCCGTTTCCTTTGTTATAAGCTTGTCAAGACCGTAAATCATAGAGCCGCCGCCGGTCAGCATTATTCCCTTGTCGGAAATATCCGCCGAAAGCTCAGGAGGGGTCTGCTCCAAAACGTCCTTTATGGCGTCTGTTATAACAGAGGTGCATTCCTTCAGCGCTTCCATAATTTCACCTGAGGAAACGGTTATTGTTTTGGGCAGACCTGCCAAAAGATCCCTGCCCTTAACGTCCATACAAACGTCCTCTTCACGTGGGTAGGCTGTGCCTATTGTCATTTTAATCTGCTCTGCGGTTCTTTCCCCAACCAAAAGCTTGTGTTCAAAGCGCATATATTTGACAATAGCTTCGTCAAACCTGTCCCCTGCCATTTTGACAGAGTCGCTGACAACGGTTCCCCCCAGTGAAATTACCGCCACATCGCAGGTTCCTCCGCCTATGTCGACCACCATATTTCCGCTTGACTTGCTTATGTCAACTCCGGCGCCTATAGCCGCCGCAATAGGCTCTTCTATAATATAAACCTCTCTTGCTCCGGCTTCACGGGTTGCGTCCTCAACGGCTCTTCTTTCAACCCCGGTCACCTTGCTGGGTACGCAGACGGCAATTTTGGGGCGGAGAAAAAACTTCTTACCTACAGATTTATTAATGAAGTATTTAAGCATTTTTTCGGTTATGTCATAGTCGGAAATTACTCCGTCACGGAGAGGTCTTATAGCTACAATATTCCCCGGAGTACGCCCTAACATACGCCTTGCTTCCTCGCCAACCGCCAAAACGCTTTTGGTGTTTTTGTCGATAGCCACAACGGAGGGTTCCTTTAAAACTATGCCGTAGCCCTTTACATATACGAGAACCGTAGCGGTTCCCAAATCTATTCCTATATCCGAACCAAAAAACATTGTTTAATCTCCTTCTGCTGCGGACTTCTTTACTCTCAGCCTTTCAATTCTGTTTTTGTCTGTCTTTTCTATAATAAATGTATAGTCTCCGTCCGTTATGACCTCTCCCTCTTTGGGAAAACGCCCTGCCGCACCCGAAACATAGCCCCCTATTGAGTCGAAATCCTCATCGTCAAACTCCGAGCCTATTCTTTCGTTTACATCATCTATTTTTGCATTTCCCAAAATAACATATTCGCCTTCTGCGGCTTCCGTTATTTCTTCGAAATGCTCATTGTTGTCATCTGAGATTTCCCCTACGATTTCCTCCAAAATATCCTCAAGGGTAACAATTCCCGAGGTTCCGCCGTATTCGTCAAGAACTATGGCAAGAGAAATTTTTTCCTTTCTCATTACAGCCAAAAGATCCTTTGAGGGCTTTGACTCATAAGTAAAATAAGGCTCCTTCATCAGCTTTTTAATGCTGAATTTTTCGCTTTCGGGCATAAAATATATATCCTTTACGGATAATATGCCCACTATGTTGTCTGCGGTGTTTTCATATACCGGCATTCTTGTAAATTTATTTTGTTTATAAACCTTTTCAACATATTCTCTGTCGGCGTCGATAGGCACTGCCACCATATCAACTCTGGGTATCATAACATCTCTTGCGTCGCAGTCTCCGAAGTCAACTATATTGCTGAGCATTTCCTTTTCATCATGCTCTATAATGCCCTCTTCGTGGCTGACGTTCACCATTGAAATAAGCTCCGCTTCCGTTACCGCCGGGGCTTCTTCATTGCTTTTGCCTGTAAGCAAGCCTATAACAAAGCCCGTAACAATATTAAGGGCATAAATAACAGGGGTTAAAACAACCATACAGGCATAAATGGGCTTGCTGACTGCGGCGGAAACCCTCTCGCTGTTGGCTGCTGCCAAATTTTTGGGGGTAATCTCGCCGAAAACAAGAACTATTATTGTAACTATACCTGTTGCTATGCCTACGCCGCTGCTGCCGAAAAGCCTTGTGGCGATTGAGGTAGACATGGAGGTAGCTAAAATGTTTACGATATTGTTGCCTATTAGAATAGCCGTTAAAAGCTTGCTTCTGTTGTCAAGAAGCTTTTCAACAATTTCAGAATTTTTAACTCCGTTGTCAAGCATACTTCTGAGCTTAACCTTGCTTATTGAAGTAAGAGCCGTCTCAGATGAAGAGAAAAACGCCGATAATGAAAAAAGAACAATAAGTATAATATACTCTATTAGTTCCACATGACTGTCGTCCAAAAAAATCACTCTCCTAAAACTTTAAGTCTTACCCCACAGGACTTATGAGGCAGACATATATAAAAAATGTCAATCATATTTAATTATATCACGCAATAAAATCTATTTCAATATTTTTTATAAAAAAAGACAAAGTAAAGTTAAAATTTTAAAACCGAAAATTTTTTCACAATATTCAAAAATTTAATGAGATTATCGGTGAAAATCATATTTTTTTCATTGACAAAGTACTATAGTGGTGATACAATCTTATTATTAAGCTTTTTTTTGCAGATGAAAAATGAATTTACCGGGAAATCTTGAAAAAAGCTTAAAAAATCAGAAATTTTAATGACTTAACAGCAGCCGCCTCAGAAAAATTCGAAATATTCAGCCGGCGGTTTTGATATGCAAAAGAAAGAGGATAAAATTATGACAATAATCATTACCGGCGGCGCCGGTTTTATAGGCAGCAACTTTGTGTTTCATATGCTTAAGGCATATCCCGATTATCGTATTATTTGTTTGGACAAGCTGACTTACGCAGGAAACTTATCCACTCTTGAACCTGTTATGGATAATCCCAATTTCAGGTTTGTAAAGGCTGACATATGCGACAGAGAAGCAGTTTATAAGCTTTTCGAAGAGGAAAAACCCGATATTGTGGTGAATTTCGCCGCTGAAAGCCATGTTGACCGTTCTATTGAGGATCCGGGAATATTTTTACAGACAAACATTATAGGCACAAGCGTTCTTATGGATGCCTGCCGCAAATACGGAATTAAGCGTTATCATCAGGTTTCAACAGACGAGGTTTACGGCGACCTGCCCTTAGACCGCCCCGACCTGTTTTTCACTGAGGAAACCCCTATTCACACAAGCAGCCCCTACAGCAGCTCAAAGGCTTCAGCCGATCTTTTGGTTTTGGCATATTACAGAACCTACGGCCTGCCTGTGAGCATAAGCCGCTGTTCAAACAACTACGGACCTTATCACTTCCCCGAAAAGCTTATACCTCTAATGATTGCAAATGCTTTAAACGACAAGCCTCTGCCTGTTTACGGAGAGGGCTTAAACGTTCGTGACTGGCTTTATGTTGAAGATCACTGCAGGGCTATAGACCTTATTATTCACAAGGGAAGAGTAGGAGAGGTTTATAACGTAGGCGGTCACAATGAAATGAAAAACATAGACATAGTTAAGATTATATGCAGGGAGCTTAACAAGCCCGAAAGTCTTATAACATTCGTTACTGACAGAAAGGGTCACGATATGCGCTATGCCATCGACCCCACTAAAATTCACAATGAGTTAGGGTGGCTTCCCGAAACGAAGTTTGAGGACGGAATTAAAAAGACGATTAAGTGGTATTTGGAAAACCGCACTTGGTGGGAAACCATTATAAGCGGAGAATATCAAAACTACTATGAAAAGATGTACGGAGACAGATAAAATGAAATTTTTTGTAACAGGCGTAAACGGTCAGCTGGGACACGATGTAATAAACGAACTGAATAAAAGAGGCTATGAATGTGTGGGCTCAGACGTTTCCGAAAGTTACGGCGGAGCAGCCGACGGCAGCTTTGTGACAAAAGCCCCCTATGTTAAGCTTGACATAACCGACGGCGAAGCCGTTGAAATGGTGATTAAAGAAGCAAAGCCGGCTGCTGTTATTCACTGCGCAGCATGGACGGCTGTGGATATGGCTGAGGACGATGACAAGGTTAGCCTTGTCCGTGCGGTCAATGCCGGAGGAACCCAAAATATAGCAGATGTATGCAAAAAGCTTGACTGCAAAATGATATATTTAAGCACAGATTATGTTTTTGACGGTCAGGGAACAGCCCCCTGGCAGCCCGACTGTAAGGACTATAAGCCCTTAAACGTTTACGGCGAAACTAAGCTTGAAGGTGAGCTTGCGGTAAGCAATACCCTCAGCAAATATTTTATTGTAAGAATTGCATGGGTTTTCGGTAAAAACGGCAAAAACTTCATTAAAACAATGCTGAATGTAGGTAAAACCCATGACACTGTAAGAGTGGTTAATGATCAGATAGGTACGCCTACATATACATTCGATTTGGCAAGGCTTTTGGTGGATATGGCTGAAACTGAAAAATACGGCTATTATCATGCTACAAACGAAGGCGGCTATATAAGCTGGTACGACTTTACAAAGGAAATATACAGACAGGCAGGCTATAAAACAGAGGTTATTCCCGTTACAACTGAGGAATACGGTCTTTCAAAAGCCAAAAGACCCTTTAACAGCCGTCTCGACAAAAGTAAGCTAATCGAAAACGGCTTTAAGCCTCTTCCCTCTTGGCAGGATGCCCTGAGCCGCTATTTAAAGGAAATAGACTATTAGACAAAATATAAATTCCCTCTCGAAAATTCTTTCGGGAGGGGTGTTTCTTTTAAAAAATACAAGAGATGAAGCATTATTTTCGGTGTATTAAAACACATAAAATGTACGAAAAGCTGCCTGTATTGACAAAATTAATATGCAGTATTATAATAAAACAGATTGGGAATTCGTTTATAAATAAAGCTGTTTTTAAAAATCAGCAAGTGATTTTTAATTGACGCAGATTTAAAGCCCGAAAAAAACATTAGGAGGGGCATTCTTAAATTATGGACACTATAATAAGTAAAGACTATAAAGAAGCCTTGTTTGCTTCTCTGAGAAGCGGTCTTAAAAACGAAAAGCTTTTGCTTTCCGAAAATATTGATTTGGAAAAGCTTTTGCTTATTGCGGCGCATCAAAACCTGTTTCCTTTTGTTTTTCAAAGCCTTACGTCAACTGAAAATTTTGTAAATACAGAGGTTTACAGTAAATATTTTCCGCAGTTTTTAGCATCTTTTTCAATTCAGGTAAGAAGAACCGAGGGTTTTCTTAAATTATATCCCAAATTTACGGAAAAAGGTATATATCCCGTTGTGGTTAAGGGTATTATTTGCAGAAATCTTTACGGTGAGTTTGCGGAATGCCGTCCATCCGGAGATGAAGACATATTTGTGAAAAAAACGGAGTTTTCGAAAGCAGCTGAAATTTTGGAGGACAACGGCTTTGAAGGCGAGTGTACAAATATTACGGAAAAGCAGCTTGAAACACTGCATCATTTGGAATTTAAAAGAAAGGATTTAATGATTGAGCTTCATTCTAATCTTTTAGACTACAGAAACGAACTCAGAAAGAAAATGAACAGCTATTTTTCTTCAGCTGTTGACAGTGGAATTTTTGTTGAAATAAAAGGTGTTAAAATAAAAACGCTTAATCATACGGATCATTTTCTTTATCTTATATTCCATGCCTTTAACCACTTTATATTATCCGGAATGGGCATAAGACAAATGATAGACATACTGCTTTATTTTGAAAAATATAAAGATGAAATTAATATGGAATATATTAAAAAAGCCTTAGATAATACTAATTCAAAATATTTTGTGTCTGACTTAATAAGAATAGGAAATAAATATTTGGGCTTTTCAATTGAGCCTTTGGCTGAAGAAAAAAATATTGAAGAGCTTTTAAACGACTTGCTTTGTATGGGCACTTTCGGAAATTCCACAGAGGTTCATGCAGCAGCAGGACAAATGACATCGGCTGCTTTTTCAGAGGGAAATACCTTTTTAAAGACCTTGTTTCCTACAAGAGACTGGCTTTCGAGAAGATATCCCGAGCTTATTGAAAAGCCATATTTACTGCCTTTGTGTTGGGTTAAACGCTGGCTTAGGTTTCTTAAAAGCGGAAATGAAAAAGAAAAAATCAGCGAAAGTATGGCTGTGGGAAAGAGACGAATAGCTCTGCTTAAAAAGTATGAGGTGTTATGAATATGAACATTATGACTTCACATTTTTGTGAAAACATAAGGCGGTGGCATAAATGGTCAAAAATTTGAATTATAATAAAGAACTTCATGTTGTATATGCCTCTGATGACAAATTCGCCGAAATACTCGGAGTTTCTTTAACTTCTCTTTATGAAAACAACAAAAACATGGAGCAGATTTATGTTTATATTCTTGAAAGTAAAATTTCAAAACAGAATAGAGAAAAACTGAATTCTTTAAGCAAATCTTATGGAAGAAAGTCTATTAGGTGGATACGGGCTAAGGATATAAGCGAAGAACTGAATATGGAGGTAGCGGCTGACAGAGGTTCTTTAAGCCAATATGCCAGACTTTTTGTATCCAGTGTCCTTCCGAAAAATTTGACAAGAGTATTATATTTGGACTGTGATATCATTATTCGGCAGTCGTTGGAAGAGCTTTGGAATTTGGATATGCACGGCAAGACTATAGCTGCATTAAAAGATGCATTCAGCAGATGGTACAGAGTGAATATTGATTTGAAGCCTGCAGATTTAATGTTTAACTCCGGAGTAATGTTAATTGATTTAAAACGCTGGAAAGAACAAAATATTGAAAGAAGCTTGATGAAATTCATTAAAGATAAGAACGGAGATATTCAGCAGAGCGATCAGGGAGCTTTGAATGCTGTACTTTCATATGACACGTATTGTTTCGAACCGAAATTTAACTCAGTTACCATATATTATGACTTTTCATATAAAGAAATAATAGATTACAGAAGACCGCCCGACTTTTATACTGAAGAACTGATTAAAGAGGCTGTGGAAAATCCTGTAATTGTTCATTTTACAACAAGTTTTTTAAGCAGACGGCCTTGGTATGAAGGCTGCTGTCACAGATATGTGGGCGAATGGCTGAAATATAAAAATATGAGTCTTTGGAAAGACTCTCCGCTTTGGAAATATAAAAGTGAAAATGCCGTTAAAGAATTTATTATCAAGCTGGCGGAAAAAATGCCGAGGAAGCTGATGATTAAGGTATTCGGCACAGCACAGATTTACGGAAGACCCTTGTTTAACAGATTAAAATTTTGTAAAATTTTAACAAAACAGAAAAAGAATATGCATGTTTATATGCTGAGATAAGAGGTATGTAATGAAAGACGTTGCAATACTGACGAAGTATTATAAGAATTATAATTATGGAGGAATGCTCCAGGGATATGCATTGCATAAAGTAATAACCGATATGGGGCTGAGCTGTGATATAATTTCTTACGACGTGACAAAAAACAAAAATCCGGTTTACGGGTCACTGTTACAACAGTGTAAGCAATATGGCTTGACAGCATTTATAGAAAAAGCTTTAGAAAAAATAATCGGAAAATTTGAATGTTTTATTAAAGAAACTGTTTCTGAAAGAAAAGCTCTTTTCAATTCATTTATGAAAAAGGTAAACGCAGGTA
>JAJBVU010000076.1:0-8887 GCA_020859645.1 Eubacterium sp.
TCATACCTATATGTAGATTTTTTTACATATAAAGAGGGGGTCAAGCCCCCTCCGAAAAGAATTTTATTTGAAAGCCTCTGCCTCGATTTCCTCTGCTTGTTCCCAAGTAAGAAATCCGGCGTCAACTATTTTGGCTTCGATTGTGTCCAGTGCCGCACAAGAAGCAATAGTCGGATTTTCTAAAAGCATTTTTGCAATTCTTTTGAGATAACCGGCGGCTGTCATTTTCGTAACAACCGAACTGGGAACTAATATTCCGTAAGGTTTCATTTTAAAGTCCTCCTTAATAGGTTAAAAATTCTTCAACAGCTTCTTTGATTTCAGCGTCTGTCGGCTCTGTGTCGCCAGGGAACATATCATATAAAAAGCCTTCAAAATATTTTCTGCTTTTAATGTCGTCAAGCGACTTATTGTTAAGGCTGGGAATTACCCCGAATTTAAAAGGGTACAGATACGGCGTGTTAGCTATCAATATGGTTTTGGCTGATGAAAGTCTTGCGAGTGCAGTTACAAAAGAGGTTTACCCCGAAATAGCAAGAACATTCAAAACAACGCCTACAAGAGCCGAAAGAGCAATAAGACACGCTATTGAAGTAATGATGTTAAGAGCCGACAATGATTTTCTTTTGAAGATTTTCGGCAGCATAATAAACAATGACAGGCGCAAGCCCACAAACAGCGAATTTATAGCAACATTGGCGGAGTATATCCGCTTAAATAAGGAGGCTTAAAACAATGGCAAATTACCAGTTGACACCGAAGCAGGAATCAAATGTTACAGCGTTTAAAGCAGTGCTTAACGACGCCGGAATTAAAAACAGAGTTAAAAAGAGTTTAGGCAAGAACGCCGGCAGCTTTATGGCAAGTATGCTTGACTTATACGAGGGCGATACCACTCTTGTAAACTGCGACCCGACAAAGGTTGCTATGGAGTGCTTAAAGGCTGCGAGCCTTAACTTGCCTATTGTAAAGGGGCTGGGCTATGCCTACGTTGTTCCCTTTAAAAGCACACCGACTTTCATAGTCGGCTACAAAGGCTATATTCAGCTTGCTATGAGAAGCGGACAGTACAAAATTATAAATGCCGACTGCATATATGAAGGCGAGGAAATCATCTTTGACAGATTAAGCGGTCAGATTGAAATTGTCGGTCAGAAAACAGGCGACAAAGCAAAAGGTTATTTTGCTTACTTCCGTTTGATAAACGGCTTTGAAAAATCTTTTTATATGAGCGTCGAAGATGTTAAAGCCTACGGCAAGAAGTACAGCCCTTCATACGGTACAAGCTATTCACCTTGGACAACAGAATTTGACGCAATGGCGAAAAAGACGGTTCTGCGTCAGATTTTCAAGTACGGCCCTATGTCAACCGAAATGCAAATGGTAGAATTAAAGAAATTGATGTAAGCATTGACGGCGAAGCAAAAAAACTTAATGCAGTAAACATTTTTGATAACAACTACACCAAATTGAGAGATACAACAGAGGCCCTCGGCGATTTAGAAATTGACTACAAAGACGGCGTTGTTATAATCAATACAGCGGAATAAACCACTAAAAAAATACCTCTGCGAGCCTTTAAAGCCCACAGAGGTATTTTTATTCGCTTTGATTGGAGTGAAAAAATTAATTGGAATAGTCAACAATATTATTATATCACAGCCTATTCTGCTGGACAAGCCTAAAAAATCCGCTATTAATCTACAAAAGATATTGCAAGTTTACAGCCTAAAGCAGCGGCAATTCTATTAAGGTCTGACAGTGACAGATTTTGCTTATTAACAATATTGTTATATTGCTGCGGCTTTACGCCCATTCTTTCGGCGACTTCTTTTGCCGTAACTCCCTTGTCAATTAATAGTTTTTTCAGCTCCGCTTTTGTTGCTTCATTATCTTTATAAATAAACATTAAAATCCCCCTTTTGCTTATTCTTAGACATTTTTATTATACCATATATTTTTTGAAAATGTCAATAGTAAAATACTTTATAGATAAAGAAAATAGCTTAAAAAATAAATCAAAAAACTTTATAGAAAGGCTTGACAAATAAAGCAAAATGCTTTATAATAGTATATAGATAAAGCGAAAGACTTTATAAATAAAGTAAACATAAGACAACAAGGAGGAAAACAAAATGATAACAAAAGCAGATGAACTTAAGGCACTTGAAAAAATTAAAAAGATTGTAGAAACACTTGGCAATGACAGCTACATAGCAACCGCCTTTGAAGGCTGTTTCGAGGTAGCGGAAGAAAATATCAGAAACGATTTCGGTTGTAGCTTAAAGCAGAGAGCCGAAGCTGCCGAAAAGGAATTAGAAAAGACAAAAAGGGAACTCAACGAAGCGCTGGAGCGTAACGCTCACCTCAGAGAAGAGGCTGACGAATACTTGGTAGACATTGAAGCCTTGAACGCCTCTATCCTTAGCAAAGAGGATATGAACCGACTTACAGAGATTGTCGTTGAAGTAATTGCAAAAGCAGACAAGCAGGCTAAAGAAGCCGCTAACGAAATCGTTAAGTATGCTGACAACCCGGCTTCCAACGAATTTAGAGAAGCGGTTGACAGAAATAGACTTTGCAAGCGCACCGCCGAAACACACGCTGAACTCTACAAAAGGTTGATTAAAATAGCCTAAACAAACAAGACGCTGACCTAACGGCGATACGGGGAGAAAGGACAAACTTATGATAGATAAAAAAATGCTCAATGAATGGCTTGAAAAAGTAAATGCACTTGATAAAAAGTCCGATAAAATGTGGGCCAAAGCAGAAAAATATGAAGCTGAGGGAAACCTCGAACAGGCAGCATTTTATAACAATTTAAGCAATGAATGCGATTGCTTAATAGAAGGAATGGAAAAAGCACTTAATATTTTCGGATATGAAAGTATTTTTCAAGACAATGTGCGGAAGATAGTGGAATATTGATTAAGTCGAAACGCCGAAAGGCGTCCGGTATGGACTAACCCCCTGCCGCTGATGATGACAGGTTAAAGGTTTTAAGGAGGTTATGAACAATGGAAGTTACAAAGGAAATGCTCGAAGAAGCTAACAGATACTGGGAGGCAACGGAAGAAAGAATTATAAAAATAGCTGCCGAAATGGGAGTTATTTTAGTATCAAGGCTTGTTTCCGTATCGTCGGGAATGACTTCTATTCCAATCATAATTTTTTCACCCCCTTTACCTAAAATCGAAAGTAACTCTGCCTTTAAGCTCTGCCATTAATTTAAGCAGCTTTCCGACGCTGATATTATTTTCGTCAACAATATCAAGCAGCATAGTTTCTTTTTCCGAAGCTACTTTTGCAAGTGCTTTCTGTGTTTCGAGTTCCTTCTTCAAACGGCTGTTTTCTTCAAAAATTTCAACCGTTGTTTTTATAAGCTCGTCCGAGGGGATAATCTTCCCCTGTATGGTTATGAAGCCCGAATTGACCTTTTCCTTATCAGTTCCCATTATGCAACCTCCAATCTTAAAATGTCGTCGTCCTTGTTTGCGCAAAGACAAATTACCTGTGTGTTTACTGCGAAAGGTTCTGTTATGCTCTCGGCGTTGTCTACAAATACGGGCATTTTTATTCCCCAGTATTCCGAAAGAACGTCGATAACCTCAAGCCCTGCTATGGGCTTTGCTCCGTCATTTACAGTGCTTTTTGTTGCACTGTAAGGAATCATATTGCCCGATTTAGAGCGGACTAATATTTCGCAGCCCTCTTTAAGACCGCCGTTTATCTGTGTTGTAAACAAGCGGAAGCGGATTGTCTTAAACTTGCTGTTGATACGCTCGTTTAAGGCTTCAACCTTTGTTTTCGTAAATAAATCACAAAGGTAAATACCTTTTTCGAGTTCCTCATATTCGGCAGCAAGTTCTTTTTCCTGCTTTTCAAGGTCGGCTATACGTTCTCTTTGAGTGGCTGCCGTTTTGAAGCTACTCAGCTTCTCACGCTCTGCCTTGATGTCAACATCTACGGCGGCTATTTTTTCGTTAATAGCTGCTATTGTTCCGTTGGTATCGCTGTTTCCCTTTGCGATAGCTATGTTGCCCTCTGCTATTTGGGCGGTAATGGTTTTAAAGTCGTCAGTTCCGGCAAAATTCGGAGCTACCTTTTGGGCTAAAAGGGTTCTTGTCAATTTCTGACTTTCCTCTTTATTTGCGTTTACGGTTTCGGCTTTTTCTCTCAGTTCGGCAAGCTCTTTTTTGTAGTCTGCTATGGCTTTGCTGTTAGCTTTGCCCTTTTTGTCAATTTCCGTTAATTTGTCGCTTCTGTCTTTGTTAAAGGCTGCCCTCATAGCTGTAATTTTGTCGGGCTGTAACCTCTGACCGCAGGTCGGGCAGATTTCTTTGTTTGCGTCCCACTTTACGGAAAATAATATTTTATATTCCTCTCTCAGCTCGTCAAGTTCATTTTCAAGCCTTGTTTTGCTACTTTCCTTTAAGCCGATTTCATTATTCAGCATAAGTAAATCATTTGTGTATTTGCTGTAATTCGCCTGTTCGGCGGCAATAGCCGCATTTGTGGCTTCATTGGCTTTATTAATGCTGTCCATATATTCGGCTTGTTTATTAGCTAATTCCGCTTGAAGCTCTGCAACGTGTTTTACTGTTGCGCTGTTTCCAGTGACGTTGGCGGCGGCTCTTTCCTCAATCAGCTTGTTTTTATCTTCTTCAAGTTTGGCTATGGCTGCTTCAATGGCAGCCTTGTCAATCCCTGTTGTGTCGGGTATTGCCTTTTCCGCCTCGTCAATTCTTGCAGGCAGGACATCAAGATTTTTATTGATGTCGGCTTTTCTCTTTACGGCAATTTTCTTGTATTCCTCGACACTTCTGTACTGGTCAAGCGTTCCCTCAATGAGCAGATATTTATATAAGCCGATAAGTTCCGGGTTGGAGTTTATAACATCTTCGTCTGTCATATCGCCGCAGACTTCAAGCAAAAGTTTCCGGCGGTCTTTCCAGTCAAGCACTTCGGCAAAATGCCTCGGCATTGTAAGCAGCTTTATTTTTTCCATATCGCCGCAGTAGTTTTCGACTGTGGAGATATAGTCTTTTTCCTTAACAGGAACGCCGTCAATATAGTGGTCTGTTGTGTTTCCAGTAAGTTCGGCGGTTGTATTTCCTCTTTTTTTCTTGTAAACTTCTTTGAAAATTTTCTTAAAGGTTACAAGTCTGCCATTTTCAGTCTGAAAAACTGCTTCAACCTCGGTATCCAAATTGTGGGCGTAATCATCACCGTCTATAACTTTTGGTGTAAAGTCTGTGGTATCTTCGACCTTCCCGAAAAGCAACCAAGTATAAGCTGAATACACCGTTGTTTTACCTGTTCCGTTGCGACCGTAGATTGTGGCATTTTTGCCGTTAAATTCGTAGGTCTGATTTCGTGTGCCTAAGAAATTCTTAAGCGTTATCTTCAACAATTTCATTAAAAAATTCCTCCTTGCTTTTTGCCTCTGTGTGAGGTAAAATAAATGTGTGTATATTATAAAATTTCCTTATGAACGCCCCTTGTTTAAGCCTCCACGCTTCGGGGCGTTTATTTTTTGGCTTTTGCTTCTTCTTGACGCTTATGTCTGTATTCGTTGTATTTTTGGCGGTAGCGGTAGCTTTCGCCGAATACATTCCAAGCCGCTTTATATAAATTCGGCTCGTAGGGCTTTAATTTTTCCAAGTCCTCGACGGCTCTTGACGAAATGGAGCAACCGCAGCAGCCTGTCCTTGTAAATCCGTAAACCTCGTAAGCGTCCGAGTAGCGGATTTTGTAATACTCTTTATACCACGCTTTGTCGGTGTCTGAAACGTAATAAAGCGGTCTAAGTCTGAATTGTCCGTCGGCTGTTTCGGTAAAGCATAATGAAGTATTATCACTTCGAGGCACTGACCTCATACCTCCCTCGTCACGCCGTTCACCTGTTATTATCATTTCAAAGCCTTTTTGAACTTGATGTGCTACGTTCTTTTTGCAGTATGTACAACATTTGTTACTGACTTTGAATGGTATGGGATTTTCCTTTATAAAATCCAACATATACGCCGACGAATTAATCACCAGTTGAATATTGGGTCGAGGTTCTCCGGCACTGTTGCAGCAACATAAGAAATTTATTGCCGATTCTGATTTTGGGTAGCGTTCTTTCAGCTCTCGCCGTTTTGCCGCTTTATCCTCAGCGTTCCAGTATTCGTCGTGTATTTCAAGCGGTATGTTTTTCGCTTGTACTGTTTCCAATCCCGACGACATTATTTTTGATACAAAAGGCAATCCGTATTTTCGGGTAGCTTGTACAACTCCGATTTTCGGTCTTACCGTTGCGATTTCTACGCCGTATTTCTCGGCAACCTCTTTGACGTGATTTCTTGTTGCCGCCATTTCCAAGCCGGTATTGAAAAACACGTATTTGACTTCGGGTAAATCAAATTCTTTTCGTACACGCTCTATCATATCAATCATTATGTCGCTGTCGCTGCCGCCGGAGTAGCTGCATATTGCTTTCGGGTGCTGTTTTAAGTGCTTTGCGACAATACTTTCAATCGCTGTGAATTTGGCAGGTGCTTCAAAATCTGCATATGCTGGTCTATCTGTATAAACTCGGCTCTTAAATTCACCTTTTTTAGCTTGTTTCATTTTTACCACCTTTCAGCCCTAATCTTCGGGCATAAATCCATACCGTATGTGAATAATTCGCTCGGCAGCCTGTTAGGCTTGTGTTTGTGTTTGCAGCCGTTCTTGTTTTTGCATTCAAAGCAGTTAGCCATTTTTTCGGCAAGCTCTCTTTCTTCTTGTATCGAAATTGACCTTTTAAACCTGTGATACATTTTTATCGCCTTGCTTTCTGCCAAATAACAAAACTTCCGCAGCCTTTAAAAGAATTACCGGCTGTTCATAATCAATGTTTAGTTGTGTGCCTGTTTGTAAATGTACGGCGTTAAAATCGCTGTTTTCTGCTTCTGCCATACACATATAAGCGTTATCTGCTGAAATTTCACCAATGCAGAAACATTCGCCTTGTTCGACTTCTCCGAAATCGTATTTTATGAAATCTGTGCTTGATGTAACTTTCATCTTGTCACCTCCTCAATCTTCATAAGGGCTTTCTAATGACCAGTCCCAAAGACCGCTGTTAAGTGTCCTTGTGAAATTATTTTTTTCGCCGCTGCCGTCACCGCAGAAATAATAATAGTCGTCGGGAATAACTCTGCCGACGCTTGTTTCGCCGTTGTGTTCTCTGTACCAACGCTTTAAAACATCTGAGGCAATAGCTATCAGTTCGGGGTCGTCCGGGTTGCTTTCCGAAAAGCCGTTAAACTGGTTTTTCTGTGTCAGAACGCCGTAAACGCTATTTGGGAAGTCGGAGCTGTCAACCCTATTTAATACTACCCAAGCAACCGCCGCCTTTTCTGTTGTGCTTTTAACCCCTCGTGCTTCGCCGTAAAGGACTTGCGCCAAATAATGTATCTGTGAGCTGTCAACAACCACATTCTGACATTCATCAGCCGAAACACAATATTCAATTCCTAAGACCTTTTGCGGTCTTGTTACGAGGTAGCCCTCGAATATCACGGCAACCGCAATCCCAGCCGCAATAATTAATTTTAAGTTCCTTTTCATTTCCTTTTCCTCCTTAACAGGCTTTCAAGACATCTTCATAAATAGCGTGATAACCGAAACACTGTCTGTAACCTATATCGAATTTTACAAGTATGTAAAATTCATAGATTTCTGTGACTGTACCCTCGTAATGATTGAAGATTACTCTGTCACCTGTTTTAAACTTTTTCTTTACCCTTTCAAGCCAGGGCGTTCTTGCCTTTTTCATTTCGACCACCTCTTAAAAATAGCACTCCATAAGGTGTTTTTTGCTTACTCTGCCGGCAATGGTCAGCTTGCCCTCTGCTTGCAGCTGCTTATTTACATTCTGCATAGCCCTATAAGCTGTGCTTTTGCCGACTTGTAAGATTTCCATAACGTCGTCAACCTTTAAAAAACGGTTGCTGTCGTCTCCGTAGTTCGGAGCGGCTTTTGTTCTTGCTCTTGCTTTTGCCATTTTTCCATACCTCCTTTTAATCTTCAACCAAATCATCTACTTTACATCTGAGTATTTTGGCTATAGCGGCTGCCATAGGCAGTGTTAATGTTTTTACATTGTTTTCAATCTGATTAATGTAAGGGCGAGAAAAGCCGAGTTCTTCGGCAAGCTGTTCTTGCGTCATATTTCGTCTTTCTCTCTGCTTCTTGATGTTGTTTCCTGTTGACATATTTTCCTCACCTCTTTTACTAAAAAATGAACTTTTTCATTGTAAAATTTTTGTTGAACTGTTATAATAAAAATAGTGTGTTGCTTTAGTTACTGTTGCTATAGTTAATTTTCTTGAAAGGTCGGTGTTGTTGTGTATAGAACCGATTATGCAATACTTAAATATTTAAGCATTCATCAGCCGTTTACGCTTGAAGAAATAAAAGAAAAATTCGGCAGTTCCGTTGATATTCATATAAAAGAATTTCGCCGAAATAAATACATTGTTCAAGATTGTAAAGGGCTAAGTGAAGGTAGACCTGTATATTCAAACAAATTTACAGTAACCGACGAGGGGTTGGATTATCTCAGCCGCCATAGATTAGATATGACGAAGAAAATAATAAAAATAATTTATTATGTTTCTCTTTGGGCGGCTACTGTCGGCGGCTTAGTGATAGCTGCGGCAACTTATTTCAGTTGAAGATAGTTTAAAAGCTGCAATATAAAGTTAAGCACTGCAGAAATCCAAAGCGACGCTGCCATAAATCCAAATAACACCGGGTGTCTGTTGAAAAAATCATCTGGTTTATTTTCGGGTTCTTTCATTTTCTCACCTCCTGTTAGGTGGGTTTTGTTGGTGTGATGTTGCTATAGTTA
>JAJBVU010000076.1:8897-9937 GCA_020859645.1 Eubacterium sp.
ACATTATAGTCCCACTAAAGACGGAAGTCAAGAAAAACTTCTTGCTATAGTAGGAATTTGTTAAAATTCACAAAATAGGAGGTGATTTTTTGTGTATAATTTACAACTTGTTGAAGATAGAATTTTAAGTATTGCTACAGATAGAGGCTTATCAAAAAACAAGATTTCTGTTGAAGCTACTGGAAAAAAGGGATTTTTCGATTCTTTGAAAGTCGGGAAAGTTCCGTCAATTGAAAAAATACATAAGGTAGCTAATTATTTAAACTGTTCAATAGACTACCTTGTTGGCAGAACTGACGCTCCTATTATTGCGGAAGTTCCCTCAATAGAAAATTCATTATCTAAGGACGAAAATCGTATCTTAGACTTGTTTAATTCATTGTCGGAAGATAATAAGACCGTACTTATCGGCGAGGCAATCAAACTTAAAAGGGAACAGGCTTATGATGAAGCCGTATCAAAACAATACAAGCAAGCCACATAATGTCGGTTGAGCAATACCGACGCTTAAATAAAAGACACATATAAAAATATTTGTTGTTTTCTATTGACAAATACTTTTATATGTGTTATAATTTATATTGTAAGGAGGAAATACCAATGAAAAGTTATTCCTCAAGAGAGGTTATTAAAATGCTGAAAGAAGACGGTTGGTATGAAGTGAATGTTGTAGGCAGCCACCACCAATTTAAACACCCGGCAAAAAGGGGACGAACTACTGTAAAACATCCCGATAAAGACATACCGCTGAAAACGCTTAAGAGCATTGAACAACAGTCGGGGCTGAAATTTATTTAGCCCCGAACCGCTCTTATAATATATATTATTTGGAGGTAATTGTATGAAAAAAGTAGAAAGATATTTTTATCCGGCAGTTTTTACTTATGAACCCGAACAGGAAATAGCCGTTGAGTTTCCCGACTTGAAATGTGCTACAAGCGGCGAAAATGATGATGACGCTCTTTTGTCCGCAAGAGAGCTTTTGGGTTGTGTTCTCTATGGTTTAGAAGAAGACGGCGAACCTATCCCCGAGCCTACAC
>JAJBVU010000099.1 GCA_020859645.1 Eubacterium sp.
TTTGTTTGCAGCTTAAATTCCTGTTTTCAAATATAGCAAAAAAATATTAATTAATAACCACACAATCAAAGTATGGTATTATACTGTTGAGCGAATCCCATATAAAACACTTAATAAGTGTATCATCGGATATTTCATTTTCAAATTCTATGTATGTTTCATCGGATAGTTCACAGGATTTAACCTCGGTAAATCTGCTGTTTTCATAAAGAGCGTAGTAAAAGTTTAAATTTTTGCCGCTGTTGTTTACTGCTATCTGACTGCAAGTTATACCGTAGCCATTGTCATCTGTAATACAGATTGGCTGAGTAACAAAGACCTTTGTGCCGCCGTAAAGATTATCACAAAAGACTTTAGGATTTACCGCTCCCCAGCCATAAGTTGTGTCATATCCTTCATCTCCCAAGTCCTTGACCGAATTTTTCAGAAGTTCACAGGCACTGTCAAAATCTATGGTTTCGTCATAAGCCTTTGCCAAAGCTATTAATCCTGTCACATAAGGGGCTGCAAAAGAGGTTCCCGAACTTTCGTTATAATATGTACCTTCATTCGTATCCGGCGACCAAAGCCCGTATATGTTTTCACCGGGGGCGGTCACAAAAACACTTTCGTTCTTTTGTGATGATGAAGCTATTGTAAAATCAGAGCCTATGCTTCCTACACCTATAACATTGTCATATGCGGCAGGATAATACAGAGTTGAACTGCTGCTGTTGCCGACAGCGGCAACTATAATTGTACCGCTGTCAGCTAAATTATTAACAGCTTCCTGCAAAGCAAGTGAGTTGCTGCTGCTTGTATTTGAAAATGACAGACCGAAACTCATATTTAAAACATCTAAATCTAATTCAGCAGCATAATTTATTGCCGAAATAACATATGAAACCTTAGTTGTTTTACCTGAAAAGCACTTAATCATAACTATTTCCGCTTCCGGTGCTATACCTGAAATTCCGGTACTGTTATTTGTCGCAGCTCCTATTATTCCCGCAACAAATGTGCCGTGTCCGTATGTATCCTCGCAGGAGTTTTCGCTTGAAATAATATTATAGCTGTCGCCGCTTATGCTTTCCAAATCCGGATGGGAAGTGTAAACCCCCGAGTCTATAATGCCGACCCTTGCACCCTTGCCTTGATTGCTTGTTTCAAATATATTGTTGTAGCCCCAGCTTTTTAACCCCCATTGTTTATCATAATATTCATCATCAGGACAGCCGAACAATTCAACGTCATAATCAGGCTCAATATATTCGATGTTTGGATCTCCGATTAAATTATCTATGTTCTCGGCATCAACCACATATAAATTTTCCGCAAATTCTATGGGTTTTTCATCAGCTGAAAACATACGGACTGCGTCGGGCTTATATTTAACAATGTAGCTGTCATAGCTTTCCGCCTCATCTGCTGCTGTAACTGCCGAACTTCCCGCAACTCCGAATATTAATAATAACAAACCAACGTATTTCTTCATTTTTAATAAACACTCCCGTAAATTTTAATAGGTCAACTCTATGGAGTTTGAAACAGGATGCATATTTTCATCCCAAAGCATAACCTTTAGGATATATTCTTCCTCTGTTTCCGGTAAAGACGCATTAACGCTGAACGTCACGTTTCTGCTTTCACCGGGTATTAAATCTGAAACGACTTGACTTTGCTCGGCTAATATCTTGTTTGAATCACTGCTGCATAAAGCCATATACAAAGTACCTGATTCGGAAATCTCACCGTTATTAACCAAATTCAGTTTAAGCGTTCCCGAAAAGGTGCTGCCGCTGATTTGTGGTTTTGATATAATTGAGATTTCACAGTCTTTTTCAACTTCGGACGCCGCATTTTTGTTTACCAAAATCATATAATCAGCATCAACAAGATCGCCGCTGTATGCGTCAAGAGAAAACTCAATATTGTTTGCCGTAATAGTGTCCGTGTTTGTGTACAGTTCGATTATGTTATCGTTGTAAGGCTTAACATAAACATAGTCGGAACACAAATTGATTGAATTGTCTTTTTTGGTGCTGTTGTAGGTGTCTATTGTAATATTGGCTTCACTTGCAGACGAGGAAGAAATATAAAGTCTATCGTCATATCGTCCGAAAGTTATTTCTGCCGACAAGTCATCTGTTGTCAAAGTAAAGCTGTCAACCTCGTCAACAACGGTAGCTTTAAACTGGCTTATACTGCTGTCATTATTAACAACCGTATAATCATCATCGGGCAGCAGCCACGTAATACCGGTTGAACCTTCAACGCCCACAGTGTTGTATTTTACAGCACCGCTTATACTTTCGGCTTCTGTTCCGTCAGCATTGCAGATTGTGACATTGTTTGAATTTGTTATAAACAGGAAATTGCTGTCCATTACAGAAGAATTGTTTTCAATATCTTCATCTTCAAGCAGCGATACCGTATCGTCTTCTATAAGAGAACTTATTCTTATAAATGAAATTGCAAAACTATATGTATATACTCCGTTATATACAAAAGTATTTTTGCTTAAATCAACAGTAATATATTTTTCTTCTCCACCTTCCGTGTTGGGCGAATCACAATCATATATATAAATATAATAAATGTTTGCATCATCACTTGAATTTTCAACTCTGTATGGTAAAACAGCATGACCATATATATCATCATTATTCATTCTGCTTATATAAATAATGATTGGCTCATTGCTGTTGTTTTGAGCAGCCGAAACAATTCCGCTCATATCACCAAACCCTGATTGAACCCAGTTTCCGCCGTCTTCCTCTTCATCATTCATTTCCGATTGTATCACGGGCAAAAACTGTGAAACCTGACATCTTTCAATAAGCTTTGTGAGAGCTGCATCGAATGACTTCGGTGCAGGAATATCGTATACACTGTCATAGTCCGAGCTGCAATATTCGTCAGCTGTCAAGCCGTTTGTATAGAACAATGCACTCGTCAAATCCATACCGAAACAAGCACCACCCCATCTTTTTAAACTTCCGCTTTCATAATATTCATAATTTCTATATAAAGCAGTACCGAGGGTTTCTCCGAATACAGAAGTATAAGCACTTATAGATCTGTAAGAAAATGCTTTTCCGAACAAAGATGTTGAAGTGTTTACAAAGCTGTATGAATCCGCCAAGGGCTGAAACTCTTCTCTTTCTTCCGTTCCGGTGCAATATAAAGAAGTGCTGCTGCTTTTGGCATAGCCGGCTTTCATTGCCACAGCTGTTACATAGGTGCTTGTCGATACGGTGAAGGCTTCGCTGTATACACTGCTGCTCGTTGTGGGCGGAGTGAGGGAGAAGCTGTAATATATGCTCGCTCCGTCTTCAGCTGTTATTGTAACCGCACTGTTTTTACAGCTGATAGCAGGCTTTGCCGTCTGTTCCAAAACAACCGTCTTTTCCGATATGTCGCTGTAAGCTGTTCCGTCATATGACATAGCCTTAACCGTATAAGAACCGGCTTCCGTCAAAGTAAATGATTTTTCATATACCTTTGACCTTGTAGTGGGAATCGCTCCGTTGGTTGTGTAATATATAACCTGTGCATTTTCTCCGCCCAATGTCACTTTAACTCCCCCAAGAACATTTTCAGTGGTTATTTGCACATTTGTATCCGAATCATTAGAATACAAATAAACTATATCTGAATTCAATAAGGTTTTATTTCCTATAGAACTAATATCTATATCATTCCACTGGGATTCTGAACCTTCATAGTAAACAGTTGATAATGATGTACAATTATAAAAAGCATTTTTAACTATTTCAGTGGTACTGCTTGGAATTGTTATTGTAGTCATTTCTGCACAATTATTGAAAACATAATCATTTAAACCGGTTATCCCATTAGGCAAAACTATACTTGCCAGCTTTGTACAATCTGAAAAAGCATAACTTCCTATGTATGTTATATTATCGGGCAAATCTATCTTTTCCAAGCTTTTGCATCCTGAAAAGGCATATGTACTTATAGTTTTTAAATTATCGGGAACAACAACATCCGATAATTTTACACAGTTTTGGAAAGTATATTCCGGTATACTTGTAATATTTTCAGGCAAAGCTATATTCTCTAACAAGCTGCATCCGCTGAACGTATAGCTGCCTATACTTGTTATACTGTTCGGCATATCCAACGTCACTAAAGCAGTGCATCCAGTGAACACATAGCTGCCTAACGTTGTTACATTTTCTGATATGGTAATATCTGTCAGGCTCGTGCATTCATAAAAAGCATAATTTTCTATATTTGCAACGCTGTCGGGTATTATTACATTATTTAAATTTTCACAGCCATAAAAGGTGGCATAATTTAAACATGTTATTTCACTTGGTAAAGTCACCTCATATAAACTGCTGCAATTTTTAAATACTGCATCTCCATAATTAGTTATGCTGTCAGGCATTGTTATTTTCTCTAAAGATGAACAGTCCAAAAACACTCCATCGCAAATTTCTGTCATACTGTCAGGTATTATTACATTTTTTAAGTTTGTACACTCATTAAAAGCATATGAGCCTAAACCCGTAACGTTTTCGGGAATGATTATTTTTTCAAGACTTTTGCAGTAATAGAATGCGTAATCCCCAATGTAAGTTACACTGTCAGCGATATCAACTGTTGTTAATTTGCTGCAATCTGAAAATGCATTGGCGCTTATATCTGTAACACCGTCTTTAATAGTTAATGTTTTTATTGTAGTCCAATAACAATACCACGGAACCCAGTCCGTGTAATATCTTGATGTTTCATATCGGTCATAACAGCCCATCTTTCCCGATCCGAATATGGTTAAGGAAATTTTATCCGAACTTACAACGTATATTACGCTGCTTTTATATTTACCATAACCACAATACCCCCATTCTTTAATGTAGGATATTGTAACTCCGCTTGCATAAAGTGATGAATTATCAGCTGCAGAGCCTTCAAAACAATAAATGGTATTTAAAGAGCTTAATTTTTTTCCGTTTGTTATGGATTCGGCACTTTGGGGAATAACCATATATTCTAAGTTTGTACATCCACTGAAAGCATATAAGTTTATACTGCTTACATTTTCTGGAAAAGCCACACACACAAGGCTTGTACAGTTGTAAAAGCAGCCGTTTGCGAGACTTGTCAGATTTTCAGGGAAAACAACGCCGATTAAGCTTGTACAGCGTGAAAAGGCGCTTGATTCAATAGTGGTTACGCTGTCAGGTATATTTATTGTTTTTAAACTGCTGCAGTCGGAAAAAGCACTGCTTCCAATACTTGTAATACTGTCAGGCAAATTTATACTTGTTAAAGCACTGCAGAGTGAAAAAGTACTGTCTTCTATTGCGGAAATGCTGCCTTCAATAGATACACTTGTCAAACTGCTGCAAGAAGCAAAGGCGCTATCTCCTATACTTGTAACTGTACTAGGTATTTCTATGCTTTTTAAAAGACATGAATAGAAAGCATTGCTGCCTATAGTTTCAACACCGCTTTCTATAGTAGCACTTGCTAAACTGCTGTCATAGAAGAAAGCACATGCTCCGATAGTGCTTACGCTTCCGGGAATAGTTATGCTTGATAAGATTGAACAACTCGAAAATGCATATTCGCCTATACTGCTAATACCATCTCCCAAAGTTACATTTTTTAAGCTGCCGCAGCCAGAAAAAGCTCTTTTTTCTATACTGCAATTATTTCCGGATATTGAAGCACTTGTTAGAGAATCGCAATTGTAAAAAGCATATTCACCTATACTTGTAACACTGCCCGGTATAGTTATACTTTTCAAACCGGTGCATTTATAAAATGCATTTTCACCAATACTTGTTACGCTGCTTCCTATGGTAACGCTTGTTAAACCGCTGCAATCGTAAAATGCACAGTCACCAATACTTGTTACCTTATTTGGTATTACTATTTTTGTTAAATTACTGCATGACCAAAAAGCACCATAACCAATGCTTGTTACACTGCTCGGCAAAGTTATGCTTTTCATACTGCACTCACTAAATGTGCAGCTTCCTATAGAAGTAATGCTGCCGTTTATTGTTATACTGGCTAAGCTGCTGCATAAATAAAATGCATTAGCTCCCAAGCTTGTAACCTTGCTTGGTATAGTTATACTTGTTAAACCGGTGCAATTATAAAATACGCCCTCTCCCAAGCTTGTAACTTTACTTGGTATGGTTACACTTGTCAAACTGCTGCATGCGGAAAAAACTCTTTTTTCAATAGTTGTAACAGAACTGGCTATAGTTACACTCGTTAAATTACTGCATCCGCAAAAAGCAAAGGCCCCTAAACTCGTTACACCGCTTTTAACAACAACTGTTTTTACTGATGTTCTTTTTGAATACCATGCAACAGATGATGCAGCACTGTAACTTGTCATTTTTCCTGTACCGGAAATGGTCAATGTCCCCGAACTGTCCAAAACATATGTAACATCAGTACCGCAAGAACCCGACTTAACTGTTGAAGCCTTTGCTGAGATACCCAATGTCAAAGACAGCATAACTGTCAATAGAGCTAATTTCAGTATTGTAATCAGATATGATTTTTCTAAATTAAAATTTTTATACATAAAAATCCTCCTTCCTGTTGAAATATGCTGAGATTATCTGTATTTTGGTGAGTTTGTTTAATAGTTCAGCTCAATGAAATCCGAAACAGGCTGCATATTTTCGCCCCAAAGCATAACCTTTAGGATATATTCTTCCGCAGTTTCCGGTAAAGACGCATTAACGCTGAACGTCACGTTTCTGCTTTCACCGGGAATTAAGTCTGTAACGGTTTGACTTTGCTCGAACAGTATCTTACTTGAATTACTGCCGCACATAGCCGTATATAATGTGCCCGATTCTGAAACCTCGCCGTTATTGACCAAATTCAGCTTAAGCGTTCCCGAAAAGGCACTGCCGCTGATTTGGGGTTTTGATATAACCGAGATTTCACAATCTTTTTCAACTTCCGAAGCCGCATTTTTGTTTACCAAAATCATATAATTAGCATCAACAAAGCTGCCGCTGTATGCATCAAGAGAAAACTCAATATTGTTTGCCGTAATAGTGTCTGTGTTTGTGTACAGTTCGATTATGTTATCGTTGTAAGGCTTAACATAAACATAGTCGGAACACAGATTGATTGAATTGTCTTTTTTAGTGCTGTTGTAGGTGTCTATTGTAATGTCGGATTCACTTGCGGACGAGGAAGAAATATAAAGCCTGTCGTCATAGCGGCCGAAAGTTATTTCAGCCGTCAAGTCATCTGTTATAAGTGTAAAGCTGTCAACCTCGTCAACTACAGTAACTTTAAATTCACTGATACTGCTGTCATTATTAACAACTGTATAATCATCATCAGGCAGCAGCCACATAATTCCTGTTGAATCCTCTACGCCTATAGTGCTATATTTTACTGAACCGCTTATACTTTCAGCTTCCGTTCCGTCGGCATTATAAATAGTGACATCGTTTGAATTTGTAATAAACAAGAAATTGCCGTCCATTATTGTAGCGTTGTTTTCAACAACCTCATCTTCGAGCAGCGATACTGTATCGTCATCTAAAAGAGAGCTTATTTTTGCACATGAAATTCCATAGCTGTATGTGTAGTTGCCCTTATATATAAATGTGTTGTCACTTAAATCTATTGTAATATAATTTTAGTCTCCGTTATCTATATTAGGTATATCGCTGTCATAAACATAAATATACCATATATCGGAATTATCACTTGAATTTTCGACTCTATATGGCAAAACAGCATGTTCTGATGAAATAGTGCCGTCATTCATTGCACACATATAAATAATAATCGGCTCACTGCCACAGCTTTGAACTGCTGATACAATTTCGCTTAAATCTCCCTTTATCAATGCATCAGAAGTCATTTTGGTTTGAAAAGCAGGCAAATATTGAGAAACCTGACATCTTTCAATAAGCTTTGTAAGGGCCGTATCTGCTGATTTAGGTGCGGGAATATCGTATATGCTACCATAGTCGGAACTGCTGTATTCATCAACCGTCAAGCCGTTTGTGTAAAACAATGCGCTTGTCAAAGCCATACCGAAACATGCACCACCCCATCTTTTTAAACTTCCGCTGTCATAATATTCATTATTTCTATATAAGGCTGTGCCAAGAGTTTCTCCGAATACGGAAATATAAGTATTTATAGATCTATAAGAAAACGTTTTTCCAAACAAAGATTTTGAGGTATTTGTAAAACTGTATGAATCCGCTAAGGGCTGAAAATCCTCTTTCTCTTCCGTACCCACGCAATATAAAGATGTGCTGCTGCTTTTGGCATAGCCTGATTTAATTGCCACAGCTGTTACATATGTACTTGTTGATACAGTAAATGCTTCATTGTACACATTACTGCTTGTTGTAGGCGGAGTAAGAGAATAATTGCAATATATATTTGCTCCGTCTTCTGCTGTTATTGTAACATTGCTATTTTCACAGTTTATAACAGGCTTTGCCGTTTGTTCCAAAACAAATGTTTTTTCTGTTGCTTCACTATATGCTTCACCATCATAAGAAATAGCTTCAACAGTATATGTTCCTGCGTCCGTCAAGGTAAATGAATTTTCATATACCTTTGACCTTGTGGTAGGTAATGTTCCATCGGTTGTATAATATATCATCTGTGTCGAATCACCGGCACTTAAAGTTATTTCAATTCCGCCTAAAACATCTGCGGCTGTTATTTCAACCGCTGTATCCTCATCATCTTCATACAAATATACAATGTCGGCATTTTCAAGTGAGGTATTTCCCGTTGAAGTAATACTGATTTCTTCCCATTCTGCTTTTGTACCCTTATAATAAACTGTTGCCAACATAGCACAGTTATAAAAAGCTTTTGAATAAATCTGTGTAAGACTGTTGTTTATTGTTACTCTTTTTAAAGCAGTGCAGTTTTTGAAAACAGCTGTTTTTATGCTTGTTAAATTATCGGGAAATGTGAAATATTCCAATTTCGAACATTCTGCAAAGGCATAACTTCCTATGCTTGTGACCTTGCTTAATATGCTTATAAAGTATAATTTGCTGCATCCGTAAAAAGCATAATTACCTACGCTTGTTATATTGCTTGATGTATTTAAAACCAATGATGTTGAAGATGTTCTCGATATACTTACACTATGTAAAGCACTGCAGTCGTAAAAGGCGTAATTGCCTATGCTCTCGGCAGTACTCGGCAGCTGTATTATTTTTAAACCGCTGCATTTATAAAAAGCATAATTTCCAATAGTGTCAACCTCGGCATATATTGTCATTCCGGTTATTCCCGTACAGCCGTAGAAAACACCAACGCCCAAATTCGTAACATTGCTGTAAATAGGTATACCTACCGTCGAACCTGTTATAACGCCGGTTGTAGCAACACCCGTTGTGGTTATACTTGTTAAACTGCTGCAATTCCGAAATGCATAATTTCCATAGCTTATAACCGTACTTGATAAAGTAGCATGGGTCAAATTTACACAGTTGTAAAAAGCATAATTGCCTATGCTTGTGATGCCGCTTCCTACTGTCACTTGTTTTATCAAAGTTCGCTTACTGTACCACGGTGCAGATGAGCTTGTATAATTTGTCATTTCGCCTGTTCCCGAAATAGTAAGAACCCCCGAACTGCTGTCTAAAGAATATGTAACATCATCTCCGCATGAACCTGACAAAACAGCAGCGTTTGCAGAAATATTTAATGCCAAAATCAGTATAACAGTCAATACAGCTAATACAAGTACAGCTGTTAAATCCGATTTTAAGTTTTTTATATTCATATACATATTTTTCCTCCTTTGCTGTTATACTGTTTTTGAAAATTTTTTGCTTTATTGACAAAAAGAGCTGGATAAAAGCATAACCAACTCTTTTTGTTTATTCAATAAGCTGTTTGCAGATTTATATAGAGATAAAG
>JAJBVU010000161.1 GCA_020859645.1 Eubacterium sp.
GATATGACAGTCTGGCCGCATTCAAGAGCAGGTGTTGTATTGTTTTAAAAGAGCTGAGGCGCTTTTATAGCAATAGAGCCCAAATTTGTCTCGAATGTGGCATTTTTTAGTTTTACATTCGGTTCATATGCTTCTTTCAGCCTTCGGCAGTGTAAAATTTGAAAACGTTTAACCAAATATTTTATAACTTTAAAAAAAGGAGAGATGAGGCAATGAAAAAAAATATTTTAAGTGTTGTTACAGCTATTACTGCAGCGGCTGTTATGACCTGCAGCGTTTTCGCTTATGCGCCTTCATATTATGACGGCACTGCATACAGTGATATAGGCTATACTTCAGAAGATCCCGACGGCGAAATTAATCTTGCTGTAATCGCAGACAGCGATGTTTATATCGGCGGAAACGGCAGCTCAATGTACGTTCAGGGCAGTATTTATTCAAATGGTAATATATATGTTAATAACGGCGGCGGAAACGATGTTGACGGTTTGCTTATTTCGGGCACAGAAGGCACTCTTGACAGCGGATATAATGTAGTAGCAGATCGTGAATGCTGCGGATATATTCACTTTGCCGATGACGGAAGTGTTACAAATGCTTTCAGTACAACTCTTGAATATGAAGGCTATATTGATGATCAAAATACAAGCTTTGAGTGTTCATACACAGATTATACTGTTCCTTCTATTTCAAATGTAGTTGATGAAGCAACAGCAAATGAGTACTGGCCCGGTGCAATAACAGTAAGCGAAAACACCTACTATAAAAAATTAAATGCTTCAGGCGCATGTCTTATAATCGATGCTACTAATAATGATGTAACTGTTGTTATAGATGCGCTTTATGCAGTAGACGGCAATCCCGAAATTTTAACAGTAGGAAGCAACAAAGTCAATATTTATATTAATGACTTTTATAATAATAGCGGCGCAGTTACCGACCAGATGAACTTTGCTGTTGTAAGTCAGGATGTTTATAACAGCACATATGGCAACAGATTTAATAATATGACAGATGTTGAAGACGCAAAGGACTATTTTAAAACCTTCGGCGACCCTACAAACACCAATGTTTATATTAATTCTTCAACAGATTCCGTTGTATTTACAGGCGGAGCAATCTGCGGAAACATTTATTCAAACGCAGACAGCTTAACAATTGCCGGTTCTGCTGAGGTTTTGGGCAATATTTATTCGGGTGCTTCTGACTTTACAATTACAGGCGGCGGAACATTTGTTGAAGGTACTGTTTGCGTACCCAACGCAGACAGCCAGGTTATAGACTCCGGTACTCTTATCGGTCAGCTTCACACATATACCATTCATATGAACGGCGCAGGCAGCATTTATTATCAGGCTGACGCAGCAGCAACAGCTGTCGGCACAACAGAAACTACTACAGAGGGTGCAACAGAAACCACAACAATCGACACAGAAACAGTTTACGGCGTTTTAGGCGCAAAGGTTATTTGGTATAATGTAGACAGAGATACTCTCAGCGACGGTTATGAACTGGGCAGAATTAAGCTTGTAGGTCATACACCCGACGGCGAAGGTCACGATAATAAAGAGGGCATTTCAAACAAAGATCTTCACTACACAGTTCTCGATGAAAACACATATTATCATACAGATGAACAGCTTTCGGAAACAGACTGGAACGAGGCTGTAAGAAGAGTAACTAAGATTTATGAAATTTCTCAGATGTATCTTGACAGCAACACATCAGGAGAAAACGCAATCGAAGTACCTACTGTATTCGGAAGAATCGACTCCAACGGATATAAGTCAAGCCTTACGGTTACACCTTATGCTCAGGCTGAAATTAAGGCTGAAGCAGGCGATAATATGTATGTATGTATAGCTGACGGAAACGGTGAAATCACAGACGTTCTTATGATTATTGATGATACAGTTCAGTATGAAGATGCATATGAAGGAAATATCAGCCCCTATGTTTATAACTTCACAAGCAACGGTTATATGACATATGCTTCTATTCTTGAAAAATATAAGGACAGCTGTGATTATTGATTAAAGTAAAAAATGTATAATAAAAAAGCATTGACGGTTTTTAATCGCCAATGCTTTTTTTGGTTGGTAAGGATGTAACAAAGGCTCCCCTTAAAAAGGGAAGCCGCTCACCTCTCCGCCGCTTTGACACCTCTCCGTCAGCCGCACTGATTTTTTTACAAAAATCAGTATTGGCTGCCACCTCCCCTCAAGGGGAGGCTTGTCGCTCTTTCAAGTTTTCGGCTTTAATTGTAGAGCGATGCTATAATATCGGTACATCTTTCAATACCAAGTTCGCCGCTGTCAAGGCAGATATGATAGTTATGTGCGTTTCCCCATTCCATATCGGTGTGGAGATAATAGAATGTGCTGCGGTGTTTATCCTTATCCTTAATACGCTTTTCGGGGCTTTCCTTTCTTTCGCCGTAGACATTCACAATTCTTTCGGCTCTCTTTTTAACGTCTGCATAAATGAAAACCCTTAAGCAGTCAGCCTTGTCTCTCAAAAGCCAGTCGGCGCATCTGCCGATTATAACGCAGCTTTCCTTTGCGGCAATATCGGTTATTACCTTTTTCTGAATTTTCCATAAGTAGTCCTCTGTGCTTGTGTAGCTGTGCTTGCCTAAGCCCGAAAGACCTCTTGCAACCACACTGCTTACAGATAAATTTTCGGCTCTTTCCTGAATAAACTGCTCGCTTAAGCCGCTTTCTTCAGCTATTTTTAAAAGCAGCTCGTAGTCATAACAGGGGATACCCAGCTTTTCGGCGACGGCTTTGCCTATGGTTCTGCCGCCGCTGCCGAATTCTCTGCCTATAGTAATGATTTTAGTCATAAAAACAACCTCCTTTATTGCTTATTGAAGTGAGTTAATTTTATTTTTAAATGCTCTTTTATACATTAAAACGCCGCAGATAAGTGTAATTGTTTCGCCTATGAGGAATGCCCACCAAATCAGAGAAACGTTTTCGGCTCCCGTTACGAATTTAGCCAAAAGCCATGCAGAGGGGATTACGAAAATAACCTGTCTGCCTGCGGAAATAACAAGTGACTCAATTCCGCATTCCACAGCCTGAAATATGCCCTGAAGAGCAATGTTTAAGCCTGCAAAAATAAGCGCCAGAGAAACTATTCTTATACAGCCTATACACAAATCATAGGTAACGTCCGAAAGTGAAAACATAGATGTAATGACAGGAGCAAAGGCTTCTATTAAGACAAGACCCAAAACCATAAGGAAGGTCGTATAAATAAGTCCGTACTTAATGCCCTCTTTAATACGCTTTCTGTTTCTCATTCCGTAGGCAAATGAAACAATAGGGGTAATGGCGTCTCTCATACCGAAAGCGGCAAAGGTTATAAGCTGCTGAATTTTGCAGTAAAGTCCGTAAACCGTTACGGCGTTTTCGCCCACCTCATTTATCTGACCCAAAACCATATTCAGTCCGCAGGTCATAAGTGAAAGCAGAGCCTGTGAAATTATTGCGGGGAGACCGATTGCATAAATTTCCTTAATAATTTTCAGCGAAGGCTTAATATATTTAAGGCTCTTGTCAACGTCATTGTCAAGCTTTAAGTGGAAGCCGAAAGCTACAGCCGCAGAAGCAATCTGACCTAAAACCGTAGCGTAAGCCGCACCCTTAACACCCATTTCGGGACAGCCGAAAAGACCGTAAATAAATATGGGGTCGAAAATTATGTTTACAACCGCACCTGTAACCTGGGCTGTAGTGGAACAGACCGAGTGACCCATTGACTGAAGCACCTTTTCGAACACCGAAAAGAAAATTATACCAAAGGAAACGCAGCAGCAAATTTTCAGGTAGTCAATCGCCATAGTTAAAACGGTTTCGCTGATTGCTCCGCCTGCACTTTGCGAGCGGACATAAGCCGGAACTATCGCCAAACCGAAAATAATGAAAATTACGTAGATAACAAGACCTAAAAAGATCGTGTTTCCCGTTGTTCGGCTGGCTTTGTTTCTGTTGCCCTGACCTAAGCTTTTCGAAATAAGGGCGTTAGCCCCCACGCCTGTACCTATTGCAACCGCAACCATTAAAAGCTGAATGGGGAAGGCAAGCCCCAGCGCCGTCAGAGCTTGTTCGCCGCCCTCTGACATTTTAGACAAAAAGGCGCAGTCCACTATGTTGTAGACAGCCTGAAACATCATTGACAAAACTATGGGCAGACCCATTTTTGCCATAATGCTTTTAACCGGTGCTGTGGCAAGTGCACTTTTATCGTGCTTGTCTTTCTTCTTTTCTTTAACCTCCATTTTAACAAAATCCTCCTTCTGATACTTTTAAAATACTTTATTACAAACAAAAAAAGTGTGTGACATAGCAGCCGGATTTATGCTGTTATGCCACACACTGTAGTTTTATTTTATAAAATATTTTTTCGAAAGTCAATTAGTAAATTTTCACAAATTTTTAAGGCTCCCCTTGAGGGGAGCTGTCAGCGAAGCTGACTGAGAGGTGTTATATTGCCTTATGTCGCTCTCCCTGCAAACTGGGTCATATAAAGCTCATAATATTTGCCCTTTTTCTCCAAAAGCTCCTTATGGTTTCCGCTTTCGGCGATTTTTCCCATATCCATAACGACTATAATGTCTGCGTCTCTTATGGTGGAAAGTCTGTGGGCGATAATAAGCCCCGTTCGGTTTTTCATAAGGCGAACCATTGCGTTTTGAATATTTTTTTCCGTTCTGGTGTCCACGCTTGAGGTCGCTTCGTCCAAAATAAGAATTTTAGGCTCAGCTAAAAATGCACGGCAGATTGTCAAAAGCTGTCTTTGACCCTGTGAAATGTTTGCGCCGCCTTCAGTCAGCTGAGTGTCATAGCCTTTTTCCATATTCATAATCATATGGTGACAGTTGCCCGTTTTGGCGGCTTTTTCAACATCTTCCTGCGTTGCGTCAAGGTTAGAATATTTAAGGTTGTTTTTGACTGTGTCGGAAAAGAGGACTGCGTCCTGTAAAACGACCGCTGTATTCCGTCTAAGCTCGTCTAAGGCAATATCTCTTATGCTCACTCCGTCAATCAAAATATCCCCTGTGAAATTGTCATAAAAACGCATTAAAAGGTTTACAACAGTGGTTTTTCCGCTGCCTGTTGCTCCGACCAGAGCTGCCTTTTGTCCGGCTTTTACCTTAAGAGAAAAGTTTTGAAGCACCTGTTTTTCTTCATTATATCCGAAGCTGACGTTTCTGAACTCAACCTCGCCTGTTGCTCCTTCCATATTGAGAGAGCCACTTTTGTCCTCGCTTTGGCTGTCCATAACCTCAAAAACTCTTTCCGCTCCGGCAACGGCGCTTTGAATTTGACCGTAAATCTGGGCAAGCTCGTCAATGGGTCTGCCGAACTGCTTTGCGTAAACAATAAAAGCGGAAATTATGCCGATTGAAATTACGCCCTTAAGGGCAAAGTAGCCGCCGAACGCCGCAATAATTACGAAGCCTGTGTTATTTATGACGTTCATACAGGGACCCATTGAGCCGGCTAAAATTTCAGCCATAATTCCGGCTTTGGTCAGCCTGTCGGAGGTTTCGTCAAACTCCTTTGTTACCTCGGCTTGGCGGTTGTAGGCTGTGACTGTTTTAAAGCCTACAACATTTTCTTCAACCTCTGCGTTTATCTCGCCCAAAAGAATTTGACGCTGAGTGTAAAAACGCTTCATTGCCGCAGAGAGAAATTTTGTTGCCGTAAGTGTAAGAACAACTGTTGCCATAGACAGGGCGGCAAGCCTCGGACACAGGGCAAACATCATTATAACAGTGCCTATAATCATTAAAATTCCCGAAAACATTGAGCTGACAGACTGTGAAACAGTGTTTGAAATGTTTTCAACATCGTTTGTCATTCGGCTCATAATGTCGCCGTGGGGGTGGTTGTCTATGTATCTTATGGGAAGCTCCGAGATTTTGTGAAACAAATCCTCCCTCATTTTTTTGACCACTCTTTGGCTGAGCCTTGCACTTAAAAGGCTTTGGAAAAGTGTGCAGAAGCAGTTTATGCCGTAAACCGCCGCCATAATCAAAAGCACCTTCGGCAGCCGGTCAAACTCCCTTGATGCAATTCTGTCGATAGCTCTGCTTTGAAGAACAGGGGCATAGACTGAGCAGACCGCCACAATTGCCACTGCCGCAAAAAGCCCCAAAACAATTGCTCTTTCAGCCTTAAAATAATTCACAAGTCTTAAAAGTGTTTTCCTGCCGTTTTTGGGTTTTTCAATTTCACCTTGGTTTCGTTTTCTTTTCATTCCGGGCATTCTATAGCTGCCCATAGATGTCGATGCCGCCATAATCAGCCCTCCTCCTTCATCTGTGAATAATAAATGTCTCTGTAAATTTCGCTTGTTTTCATAAGCTCGCTGTGACTGCCCTCTGCGGCAATTCTGCCCTTGTCGATGACAATCAGCTTGTCAGCGCCTTTAACCGAGGCAATCCTCTGAGCAACTATAATTTTCGTCAAATCCTTATATTCCCTGTTTAAGCCCTCAAAGAGAGCCGCTTCCGTTTTAAGGTCGAGGGCACTTGTACAGTCGTCGAATATGAGAATTTCGCCTTTTTTGAGAATACTTCTTGAAATGGCTATTCTCTGCTTTTGACCGCCGGAAAGGCTTGCGCCCTTTTCCGAAACCATATTGTCAAAGGTGTTGGGCTGTCTGTCTATAAACTCCTTAGCCTGAGCAATTTCGGAAGCTTTTTCGACTTCCTCATCACCGGCGTTTACATCGCCCCACATAATATTTTCTTTTATGGTTTGGTTAAACAGCTCGCTTTTTTGAAGGGAAACAGAAACCTTTTCACGAAGGTCTTTAAGCTTATAGTCTCTGACATCGACTCCGTCTATAGAAACAGAACCCTTTCTCACGTCATAAAAACGGGGAATAAGGCTTATGAGAGCGGTTTTTCCGCAGCCTGTTTCTCCCAAAATTCCCAGTGTTTCGCCCTTTTCAACCTTAAAGCTTATGTCTGTCAGAATATCCTTTTCTCCGTAGCCGAAGCTGACATTTTTAAATTCGACTGTTCCCGTAAGGTCTGTGTCTCCATCAAAAGAGCCGTCCTTAAGCTCCGGTTCGCAGACAAGAAGCTCCTTAAGTCTGTTAGCGGAAGCAACACCTCTTGAAATGGTCTGGAATATCATAGAGGTTCTCATAACGGCGTTCAAAATCTGAGTTATATATGTAAGAGCCGCCATAACTGCGCCGGGAGTAGCTGAGCCGCTTTGGGTTCTTATTCCGCCTACCCAAATTATTGCAACGATTGCTCCGTTTAAAAATATATTCATAAGAGGGGTCATATAGGAAAACAGCTCCAAAACTCTGAGCTGAGTGCCTACAAGCTCGTTGTTGGCTTTTTTGAACCTTTCGTTTTCGTAGTCCTCTTTTACATATGCCTTAACAACCCTTGCTCCGGCAACGTTTTCCTGAACAACGCAGTTAAGTCTGTCAAGCTTTGACTGCAAAACCTCGAAAATTGGGTTTGCCTTTGAAATGAAGTAAATAACAAGTCCCAAAACAAAGGGAAGGGCGCAGAGAGCCACAGCCCCGAAGGAAAGGTCAAGGGTCAAAAGACATATAATTCCGCCGATAATCAAAAGACCGGTTCTTACAAAGCCTCTGAGGCTTTGCAAAACCATATTCTGAAGCTGGGTTATATCATTGGTAATTCTTGTCACAATTGAGCCTGTGGAAAACCTGTCTGTTTGGGCAAATGAAAACTCCATTGTGCGCTTGAAGCAGTCCTTTCTTATATCGTTGCCGAAATTTTGGGAACATAGATTGCCGAAAACACCGGACATAACACCGGCGAAGCCCCCTAAGGCAACAATTACTATCATTAATAAGCCTGTTTTAATGATTATGCCGAAATCAGAACCGCTGCCTGACAGTCCCAAAACGCCGTCGTCTACGATGACCCTCATAAGCTTTGGCTGAACCAAGTCCGCCGCTACCTCGCCAACCATAAATAAGGGGGTCAAAAGGGCGAAAAGCCAATATTTTTTTAAGTATTTAAACATTGTTTTTGTCTCCTTTGCAGCGGCTTCTGTGGCGGAAAAGTGCGCTGTCGAAACGCTCCTGCCAGCACTCGAGCAGCTTGTTTAAAAGCCTGAAAAGCTCTTGTTGTTCGGCTTCCGTTAAGCAGTCGAACATATTTACCTCCTGACGGGCAGTTTCGTTTTCCTTCTCCTGTAACCACTGCCGACCCTCGGGGGTGATTTTTAAAACGACCTTCCGCTTGTCCTCTTCGCTTTTCTCCCTTATTATATAGCCCTTTTGCTCCGTTTTGGCGGCAAGCTCGCTTAAAGAAGCGGCTCTGATGTTTAGAATTTCCAAAAGCTCGCATTGCGAACAGGCTTCCTTTTCACGCAAAATTCTCAGCATACGCATAAGCCCTCTTTTTCCGCCCCGCCGGTGATATAAGAAGTGACCGATTTTTTCCATAACGTTTAAAAGCTCAGTGCTTTCCAAAGCAAAAACCTCCCAACACTATTTCATATAATTAAGAAACATATTTATATAAATATATTTAATCAATTCTAATTGATTGTAGCACTGCCCTCTATATTTGTCAAGGTACCTAATTAAATCCCCGTAAAAATTTGGTGAAAAAGCGTTTTAAAAAATTTTTAAAAAAATTTAAAAAAAGTTGTTGACAAACTCGATTTGATGTGGTATTATGATTTAGCTGTCGCAAGGAAAGCAAGTTAAAAAGCGGCAGGGGAGTAAAAAACTCCGCTTGAACATTGAAAACCGAATAATAGGTTAGTGATATTTTTAAAATATTGCAAAAAGACGAAATAAACAAAAACCCGAAATTCCTTATTAAAAGGAAAAAAAGTGAATAAAATACATTCACAGTAAATTCGGTTTAAACCGAATTAAACATTAGCCAGAAGGATTGCTATCGACAGGATAACAATCATCTTGAGCGAAACTTTTTATCGAGAGTTTGATCCTGGCTCAGGATGAACGCTGGCGGCGTGCTTAACACATGCAAGTCGAGCGAAGTTTAAGGAGAAGCTTGCTTCACCTTAAACTTAGCGGCGGACGGGTGAGTAACGTGTGGGTAACCTGCCCTATACAGAGGGATAACATTGAGAAATCGATGCTAATACCTCATAAGCTCACGAGAAGACATCTTCATGTGAGAAAAGATTTATCGGTATAGGATGGGCCCGCATCCGATTAGCTGGTTGGCGGGGTAACAGCTCACCAAGGCGACGATCGGTAGCCGACCTGAGAGGGTGATCGGCCACATTGGAACTGAGACACGGTCCAAACTCCTACGGGAGGCAGCAGTGAGGGATATTGCACAATGGGGGAAACCCTGATGCAGCAACGCCGCGTGAAGGAAGAAGTAATTCGTTATGTAAACTTCTATCGACAGGGACGAAGAATTGACGGTACCTGAGTAAGAAGCCCCGGCTAAATACGTGCCAGCAGCCGCGGTAATACGTATGGGGCAAGCGTTATCCGGATTTACTGGGTGTAAAGGGTGAGTAGGCGGTCAGGCAAGTCATATGTGAAATTTCGGGGCTTAACCCCGAAACTGCATAAGAAACTGTCAGACTAGAGTGCAGGAGAGGTAAGCGGAATTCCCAGTGTAGCGGTGAAATGCGTAGATATTGGGAGGAACACCGGTGGCGAAGGCGGCTTACTGGACTGAAACTGACGCTGAGTCACGAAAGCGTGGGGAGCAAACAGGATTAGATACCCTGGTAGTCCACGCCGTAAACGATGAATACTAGGTGCTGGCAGACACGGTCTGTCGGTGCCGCAGCCAACGCATTAAGTATTCCACCTGGGGAGTACGTTCGCAAGAATGAAACTCAAAGGAATTGACG
>JAJBVU010000014.1:0-211 GCA_020859645.1 Eubacterium sp.
ATATTATACCATAACGGTTATTTTAAGTCCAGTTTTTTGGGTGCAGTTCAGGTCTGCCAAATCTAAAACGGTTATTTTTTAATAGCTGGTTTTGGTGAGGAGTAATTGCCTTAAGTCAGTCCTCTTTATATTTTTATAATAGCATAAAGGCTCTTTTGTGTCAAGTTAAAACTCCGCTCTTTAAGAGATGTAAATATATATTATTGAAAAT
>JAJBVU010000014.1:221-9855 GCA_020859645.1 Eubacterium sp.
GTTTTTTTGCGAAATAAAAATATTACTTTTCTTTAGGGTTAAATATAAGGGCTGTCAAAAAAGCAAAAACTATTGCGGCGGTTATGCCGGCGGAGGCGCTTTTAAGCCCTCCCGTAAATGCTCCCGAAAAGCCCTTCATATCCACCTCAGCCTTTACACCCTTAGCCAAAGCATTTCCGAACCCCGGCAGAGGAACCGTTGCTCCCGCTCCGGCGAAATCCACAAGCTTATCATACCACCCCAAGCCGCCCAAAAGACAGCCGCAGACCACAAACAAAACCAAAATTCTGGCTGAGGTCAGCTTTGTTAAATCAATGAGAAGCTGACCCAAAATGCAAATTCCGCCCCCAACCGCAAACGCTTTTATATAATCCATAATTTCACCCTCTGCTTTCGATTTTTAAAAGATGACTTATTCCCATAATATTCTGCCCCTGTGAGATGCTTGTTGTGTTCATAAGTGCTCCCGTAGGGGCAAAAAGTATTTTTTTATACTCCCCTGTCAGAAGCTTTTTGTATATGTGAGAGAATACCATAGCGGAACAGGCGCAGCCGCTTCCTCCCGAGTGGGTATCCTGCTTGTCTCTGTCATAAATCATAATTCCGCAGTCTCTGTGTTTGGCTTTAATGTCACAGCCCTTTTCATAAAGCAGCTCATAAAGCAATTCCGAACCTACATAGCCCAAGTCTCCTGTGAAAATCCTGTCATAGTCCTCGGCAGCTGTGCCGAAATCCTTAAAGTGGTTTAAAATGACCTCAGCCGCCGCCCCTGCCATAGCAGCCCCCATATTGTTAGCGTCTGTTATGCTTAGGTCGACAATTCTGCCTGTTGTAACAGCTGTTATAACAGGCTCCGAACCATCACCATCCTTTGAAAGAACGGCGGCTCCGGCTCCTGTCACAGTGGTAGTGGCTGTCTGAGGTCTTTGGCTGCCCAGTTCAAGAGGGAAGCGAAACTGTTTTTCGGCGGTGCAGAAGTGACTTGAAGCACCGCAGAGAACATAATCACCCCACCCTCCGTCAATTAAAGCCGCCCCTAATGAAAGGCTTTCCCCAAAGGTGGAACAGGCTCCGTACAAGCCGAAAAAGGGAATATGAAGCCCCTCGGCGGCGTAGCATGAAGCGGTGGTTTGATTTTGAAGGTCACCGGCTAAAACATAGCTCAGCTTTTTAGGGGTCAGCCTGCCCTTTTCCAGAGCTGTGTCAAAGGCTTTTTTGAGAAACTTTGCTTCAGCCTTCTCCCAGCTTTTTTCTCCGTAAAGATTATCATTTGTGGTTATGTCAAAGGCTTTTGAAAGAGGCCCTTCAGCCTCTTTTGTTCCCCCGACGGAGGAAACACTTTTTATATTTATGCCCTCTTTAAATTTAACCGAATAAAGACCTGTTTTTTCTGCCATAAACCTACCTACCTTACAAAATAATAAATTACGCCTACTAAAATCGATGAAAGGGTTCCGTACAGTATAACAGGCCCTGCTACGGTGAAAATTTTTGCTCCGAGCCCCAAAACAAAGCCCTCTTTTTTAAACTCCACTGCCGGAGCAGTCACGGAATTTGAAAAGCCCGTAATAGGCACGATTGACCCTGCTCCGCAGAACTTCCCTATTTTGGAGTAAAAGCCCAAGCCCGTCAGCAGTGAAGCAGCGCCTATTAATATAACCGAAACAAGCATATTTCTGCTTTCCGTCACAACCCCGAAGGTGCTGAAAACATTCATCAAAAACTGCCCTATGCAGCATATTATTCCGCCGCTTACAAATGCCCTTAAACAGTTTTTAAACAAGGGGCTTTTGGGTGAAGCCGCCTTGACCATTTTTTCATATTCGTCCTTTGACTTCAAAATATCTCTTTTTCCCATATAGATTGCTCCTTTACATATAATAGAACCCCGGTACGAAATAATAAAGCAATGAGCCCACAAGCTTTCCGGCGGCTACAGCGCAGATAAACCACCTCATGCCCTGTGTCAGCCTGACACGCCTTGTAAGTATGGGCAGAATGTTCAAAACCTCAGCCAAAGACACTGCCAAAGAACCGTAGAAAACACCTATGCAGAAGCTTAAGAAGATTACAACAGTTTTGCCCAGGGGCAGATACCAGTCGAAATATGTGTCCGTTCCGCCGATTATTCCCCCTAAAATAATTGCTTCCTCATACAGTTTAATATATTTCTGAGTGCCTGTTTTTTGGGCAAGTCTCGGCACAACCCCTATTATGGCTATAAATGATACCACTGCCCCGGCTACAAACACCCCCGACCCCAAGCCAATAAGAGAAAGAGCCGCCCACTTCAAAGCCCTCATCAGCTTTCACCTCTTTTTTTGTTAAGGGTGTCGATAAGGTTGTCCGCAACCTCTTTTTCGTAAACAGACATTTCCACCTCAATGGGCGTAGGGTCGTCCGTAAGCTTTTTTCCCGAAAAGTGATTGAAAAAAACTATAATTCCGGTAGCAAGTCCTATTGAATAGGGCAGATCTATAAGCATGGGGTTTTCTATTTTTTCATTAAAAAAGATGTAGTAATAGTTTTCGAAAACAGTGGAAATCTGAGCGTCTGAGTGAAAGCTCATTATAGCTGTTGCGGAGCCTGTCAGAAGCACCATTGACACGAAAAACACCTTTATCCACAGAGTCGGAGAAGAGCCTTTTTCCGCCTTCGGTGAATATTCTATGACTGTGTCAGTTTCTCCCAGGCTGCTGACAGTGTTTCCCGGAAGAGCTGAGTTTATTTTTTCAACAATATCCAAAACAGAGACGAGGTAGTTTTTCTTTTTATCCGAGGTTATTTCCAAAAGACGCAGATTTTCAGCCTGTGTTCTTAAAGAGCCCTCCGCAAAAACCTTAGCCACGTCTTTAACTCTCACAACCCCTGCACCGGTTATATTTACCTTTTTTTCCGCCTTAATATAAATATCCATTTAATCACCTAAGAAAAAGATGCTCAATTCAGAATAAAAAATAATTTTAGTGCTAACGTAGGGAAAATCCAGCGGAAAAGCAATAAAAAAAGCAACTTTTTTCATTAAGTAAAGCTTTTTTTATGCGTGGAGCGCAGCATTTTCCCGCAAAATTATTTTTTATTACACTAACTCATCTTTTGATAGAGATATTTTTTCTTATTTGCAAAAAAATATTCCTATGCATTAAACTTTTCTCTTATGGACTTTAAAATTTTCTTTTCAAGCCTTGAAACCTGAACCTGAGAAACCCCAATCCGCTTTGAAACCTCAGTTTGGGTCTTGTCCTCATAAAACCTAAGCCGAATAAGCTCTCTGTCTCTTTCGTCAAGACAGCCCAAAGCCTGTTTTAAAATTATTATACTGTCGATTTTGTCGCTTTCGTCTCTTGCGGCAAGCCTGTCAAGCTTAAAAACAGCCTGTCCGTCGCTTTTGAAGGCTTCGGCGTCTAAAGACTCAGGCTCTCTTGAGGCTTCCATTGCCATAACAACCTCGTCCTCTCCCACGCCTAATTCCGCCGCAAGCTCCTTTGCGTTTGCTTCTCTTCCCAGTCTCTTTCTCAGCTCCTCCCCCGTAAAGCGTATTTTCACCGCAAGCTCCTTTATTCCCCTTGACACCTTTATTCTGCCGTCATCTCTTAAAAACCGCTTTATTTCACCCATTATCATAGGCACTGCATAGGTCGAAAGCCGAACATCCATATTTAAGTCAAACTTTTTTATGCACTTTATAAGCCCTATTGCTCCAAGCTGATAGAGATCCTCCGCTTCTGCCCCTCTGCCCGAAAACCTTTTCACAATACTCCAAATAAGCCCGGAATTTTCCCTGACGAGAAAGTCCAAGGCTTCGCCGTCCCCCTTTTGAGCCTTTGAAATTAACTCCCTGACATTATCCTTATCCATAACATCACCTGAAATTTTTTGACATAAAAACCCTTGTGAATTTGCCCTTTTCAGACTCAACCCTAAGCTCGTCTGTAAAGGTTTCCATAACCGTAAAGCCTATTCCGGCTCTGTTTTCGGAGGGCTTTGAAGAATAAAGGGGCGTTCTTGCTTTAACAATGTCCTCAATGCCGATTCCGTAGTCTGTAACGGTTATGTAAACTCTTTCGCTGTCTGCTTCAAGCTCCATTTCGATTTCGCCGCCCTTCCCCTCATAGCCGTGAACGATTGAGTTTGTGACGGCTTCGGAAACAGCGGTTTTAATATCGTCTAAAAACTCAAGGTCTGAGTTTTTATCCATAACGAAAGCCGCCGCCGCCAAACGTGCAAAGCCCTCGTTTTCGGAAAGCGCTGAAAATTTTATAAATGCCCTGTTTTTCATCTTTTTTCTCCTTTCCTCTGAATTGCGGATATTGCCTCATCTATTGAGGGGTAAACCTCTATAATCTTTAACAGCCCAGATACAGACAAAAGCCTTTTTATGTGGTCGGGAACGTTTACAAAGCAGGTTTTTCCTCCGGCAAAGAGACTTTGCTTATATCTGCCTAAAATATAGCCTATGCCTGAGCTGTCTATAAATGTGACGCCCTTCAGGTCAAAAATAATGCTGCGTGAGTTGCTGAGCTTAAAATGTCTGTCTGTTTCCTGTCTGTGCTTTTCGATGTTGTGGTGGTCTAAGTCGCCGTTTGGGGCAGCTATGAGAATGTTGTTGTAACGGCTGAAAATAATATTCATAATAATCCTCCTAATCCAATATTTTCCACCTACTATTATAATTTAATATGACTTTTTTGCAATATGTTATAAATCGCAATTTTCGGCAGCATTCAGCCGCAGCCTTTTTGGCGCAGTGTCTGCAAAAACCTGCTTCTGAAGAATATTTTGGGGGAAGCTTTGCCAAACGGTCTGTAAGGGAAGCGCCAAAGAATGAGCTGAAAGCCGATCCGGCGGCGTATGCGAAGCATACGTTCAGCGAGTTCTCTGCGGCTGAACCGCTGCCGAAATGCGATGTCATAAGCTTCTCAGCACCTTGACTAAAACAATGTTTTATATTATAATACTTTTAATAAATCCGAGATGTAATTGCAGAAAATTATACATACAGACGATGTATAATGACAGTATAAATAATGATATCAGTAAGGAGAATTGTTATGGCAGAAAAAAAATCAAAAGCTACTCTTGAAGCCAATCTTGAAATGGGTAAGGAAAAAGCCCTTAAAGCCGCCCTTGTTTCAATAGAAAAAAACTTCGGCAAAGGCGCAGTTATGAAATTAGGTGAAACAGGCAGAAACACAGGCATAGAGGTTGTTCCCACAGGGTCATTAAGCTTAGACATAGCCTTAGGCTTAGGGGGTATTCCCAGAGGAAGAATTATTGAAATATACGGCCCCGAATCAGGGGGCAAAACCACCACAGCCCTTCATATGGTAGCTGAGGTTCAAAAGGCAGGGGGTATTGCCGGCTTCATAGATGCAGAACACGCCCTTGACCCTGTCTATGCCGCAAAATTAGGCGTTGACATAGACGAGCTTTACGTTTCACAGCCCGACAACGGCGAACAGGCTCTCGAAATCGCCGAAACAATGGTCAGAAGCGGCGCAATCGACATTATCGTTGTAGACTCCGTTGCGGCGCTTGTTCCTAAGGCTGAAATCGACGGCGAAATGGGCGACTCACATATGGGCTTACAGGCAAGGCTTATGTCTCAGGCTTTGAGAAAGCTGACCGGTGTCTGCGCAAAAAGCAACTGTATAGTAATTTTCATAAACCAGCTTCGTGAAAAAATAGGGGTTATGTTCGGCAACCCGGAAACAACCACCGGCGGCAGAGCCTTGAAGTTCTATTCCTCTATAAGAATTGACATAAGAAAGTCCGACCCCATTAAAAACGGCGGCGAAATTATAGGCTACCGCACCAAGGCAAAAATTGTTAAAAACAAGGTTGCTCCTCCCTTTAAGACAGCTGAGTTTGACCTTATGTTCGGCGAGGGCATTTCAAAAACAGGTGATATATTAGACCTTGCGGCTGAAGTGGATATTGTTAAAAAGGGCGGCGCATGGTATTCATATAAAGACAGCAAAATCGGTCAGGGCCGTGAAAATGCCAAGAAATATTTGGCTGAAAACCCCGAGGTCTGCGATGAAATAGAAAAGGCGGTCAGAGAATATTACGGTCTTACAAACAATACAGATAAGTCCGCTGACACTGAAATTAAAGAGACTGAAGAAGCAAAGCCCGACAAAAAGACAAAAGCCAAGGCTGCCCCCAAGGAAGAGGACTTAACAGAGGACGTTTTTGACGAGGAACAGCTTGCGGAGCTTGACAATCAATGATTATAACGGACATTCAAAAGCAAAAGCACAAGGAAGGGCGATACTCCGTCTTTATTGACGGAGAATTTGCCTTCGGCATAGACGGCGTTGACCTGCTGTGGTATAAGCTTGAAACAGGCAAGGAGGTTTCTCCTGAGCTTTTAAACGAAATCACAGTAACAAACGCCTATATAAAGGCAAAAAACACCGCCCTTAAATTTTTGGGCTATCGAATGAGAAGCCGAAAAGAGGTAGAGGACAGACTTAAAAGAGATGAGTTTTCCCCCTCTATTATAGAAAAAACTCTTGATTTTTTGGAGGAATACGGCTATGTGGACGATGAAGCCTTTGCAAAGGCTTATATAGAAGAAAAAAAGAAGCTAAACGGCTACGGCATAGTTCGCTTAAAATCAGAGCTTTACAAAAAAGGCATAGACAGACGCATTACAGACAGTCTCACCGAGTTTATGACAGAGGGTGAGGATGACCTTATAGAAAAAGCCCTTTACAAAAAGCTTAAGGGCGAAAAAATCACTGACAGAAAACAGCGCCAAAGGCTTTTAGGATATCTTTTGAGAAAGGGCTTCGGCTATGAAGCCGCTTTGGGCGTTTTGGAAAAGTACGAAAGCTTAAACGATGAATACACCGACGAATATACCGATGAATGAGGAAAAGATTTATGACCGAAAATATAAACAAGCTGCTGAGAGAATTTAAAAGCTGCTATGAAAACTGCGATTTTGACAGAATTGAAGAACTGAATAAGGAAATTCAAGGCTATTACGAGAGAAACGGTCTTACAAAAACCGAAAATTACGCACGGTACCTCTATGACCTGAGCCTGTGTCAAACAGAAACGGATAAGCTTAAGGAGGCTGTTAAATCAGCAAAAGCAGCCTTTGACATTGCGGAAGAGCTGAAGTCGGAGGATATCTGCACCGCTGCAGCCACAAGTCTCGGCGTGGCTTACGGATATGCCGGAAATAAGCGCCCGTCTCTTTTTTGGCTTAAAAAAGCATATGACCTGACCTATAACCTCGTTAAGGACGGAGACATCGAACAGCATAATCAGCGCCTTGCGGATGCAGCTGTGAATTTAGGCAGCGCATATTATGATGTCAGAGATTATAACAACGCTTTAGACCTACACAAAACCGCCCTGAAGCTTCAAACCGCAGAAAATGAGGACTACTGCGACAATTTAAACCTTATTGCCTATGATCTTGAAAGGCTTAAAAGATATGACGAAGCGGCGGTTTATCTCCGAACCTCTTTGGATATTTTAGGCAGGCTTATAGGGGAAAAGGACAAGGACTACGCCGCAAATCTGAGCTATTTGGCTTCTGTTTTGGAACGGAGCGGAGACTTTCAAAAAGCCGCTGTTGAATATGAAAGAGTTATAAGACTATTCAGACAGTCCGGTCACGGAGATGATATATGCTGCGGCGAGGTTATGAACAAGGCGGCAAACATTTATTCTAAAATGGGCGACGACCCGGGGGCTTTAAAGCTGAGAAACGACGCCCTCGAAATTTTCGAAAAAACCACAGGCACCCAAAGCCTGTTTTATGCCAACTGTTTAAGAGACATAGGGGAAATTTATTTTAACAATTCTATTTACGGAAAGGCTATTATCTGCCTTACAAAGGCTTTGGATATTAAAAAGACTGTTTTTGCCCCTGCCGATCAGGAATATTTTAAAGACGCAATTCTTTTGGCTAAAATTTATCTTGAAAATAAACAGTCCGATAAATTCTGCGAGGTTATGGAATATCTCTTTGAAAATATTGACGAAACTCATCCAAGCTATGTGGATATTCTGTTTGCCCTTGCTTCAAGATATATTTTAACAGATACGGACACTGACAGAATTTATGACCTTTATGAAAAATATTTAAAAATAAAGCCCAACGCCACAATTGAGGAATTTTTGGAGCTTGCCTTTGACGGACCAAAAAAGCTTAAATAAAATTTCTTTAATGTTAGGCATACAGAGAATTTTAAAAGGCGAACCGATAATCCGGTCCGCCTTTTTTTAACGGCGCATAAAATTTAATATTTAAGTTTAAGGAGCAATATGTTTTATGCGGCGTTCTTTAACAAGCAACCCCTTTTCAGGGATCGGAGGTTATCAAATTTAATACCATCTTGTCATAGGCAAATCATTGTTTATGCCGTTTGAGAACAGAATTTGATGAAGATCGATTACGCCGTTTCTAAATGTTGCGGCGCAGGCGCAGAGGTAAAGCTCCCACATTCTGGCAAAGGTGTCGCCGAACATTTCCACAACCTCGTTTCTGTGCTCCTGAAAATTCTTGTTCTAGCATAGAAGAGTTTTGCTGTAGTGACGGCGCAGACTTTCAACGTCAAGAGTATAAAATTTAAGCTCGCAGGCTATATTCTCGATTTCCCTTATACTGGGCACAACTCCGCCCGGGAAGATATATTTCTTGACCCAGGGGTCTCCGGGGCTTTCATGAAGTGAGCTTATAAAATGAAGAAGGAAGAGTCCTCCGGGCTTCAAAATCTGTTTCATGCTCGACATAAACAGCTCATAGTTGTCTCTGCCTACGTGTTCAATCATTCCCACGCTGACAACCCTGTCAAACTGAATTTTTTTCTTGGGCAGGTCTCTGTAGTCCATAAGCTCGACACTTAAATAGTCCTCAAGGTGTTCCTCTTTAATTCTTTCTTCGAATTTTTTCTTTTGTTCCTTGCTGAGGGTTATGCCTAAGCCCTTAATCTTGTATTTTTTAGCCGCTTCTATGAGAAGAAAGCCCCATCCGCAGCCTATGTCGCAGAGGGTCATTCCCTCCTTAAGAAGCAGCTTTTCGAGTATTCTGTCCACCTTGTTATACTGAGCGTCCTTAAGGCTGTCGCTTTCGGTCTTAAAATATCCGCAGGAGTAGCTCATTGTTTCATCAAGCCAAAGCTTATAAAAATCGTTTCCTATGTCATAATGTGAGGAAACCTCTTTCTGCTGATTTTTCTTTGACAAAGAAGTGAAAATCAGCTTTTTTAGGGATTTTCTGTCTGTTGAAAACTTGTCCATCTGAGACAAAAAGCTTTCCAAAACCTCATATAAATCTCCTTCTATTTCGATGTCCTTGTTCATATAGGCTTCGCCCAAAGCCAAGGACGTGCTTACAAGCAAGTCCTTAACCGCCGGTGTTTTGTTTATTTTAACAGAAAATAAAGGCTCACCGCTGCCTATAATGTGTTCCTCGCCGCCTATTGTCATTTTAAAGGGTGCAGAATCAAACTTTTTCATAAAGCTTAAAAATTCTTTTTCAACCGCTGTCATAATAACGCCTCCCGTAATCTTAAAAACATTAATAATATAATAGCCGAGTTTTTTGCCCTTTAACCGTATTCTAAGACAAAATTTATTCAATACTGACAGCTCGGTTAATATTATTATG